>NZ_JOPD01000011.1:0-78515 GCF_002153575.1 Acetobacter sp. DsW_54 | reverse complement strand
GTGTTGCCGCCGTGAAAGGGCAGTGTCCTAGGCCTCTAGACGAACGGGACAGAGGCGTTGTTGAGCCGCTGTTTAGAGTGGAATGTACGGAGCGTCAAGCAACTAAATGACATTTGTGCATTTTTTTTTAAACGAGAGGCCAATGCTCTGGCATTCTCCCATGCGGGCGCGCTGTTCCATGCCGGGTTGGGGCTGCCTTACAACCCAAGCAGGGTCAGTTCCTTTTGTAACGCAGGGGGAAGGTCGTCATGCCGCGCGCTGCTGCTCAGGTCGGGCGGTGCGTCAGCCGGGTTCAGGTACCGCCAGCCCTGAAAAGGGCGCAGGGCGCGGGCTTCCACCCGGATGATGGTGGGGTCGATAAAAAGCAATGTGCCATTTGTGCCATCGGCCCGTGTTTCGGGTTGAATGTCCACAAGGCGCTGGCGGCACAGGATAAGCCCCGCAATAACCCGGTAAAGTGAACCACCCTGGAGCAGTGCTGCCGCCTGCTTGGGAAAAGTCCGTGTGTGTACAACAGGCAGCATTGTGCCGCTGCCGGGGTGGCGGCGCTGGTTGGCGGGTAAACGTTGGCGCTCCGCCAGCTCATCCAGCGAGGAAACACCAACAACAAGTTTGATCAGGTTTATCATGTCCCTCACATGGTGGTGGTCAGGTATGGAACACCCTGCCGGAGTTAGAGCACAAGAGCTGCCAGAAGGGCCTCAAGCCGCAGTCTGCCTTCTGCTGTGGCGCGGAGTGTCTGGTCGTCGCGTATCAGGTAGCCTTCGCGCAGTGCCTGCTCCAGAATGGTCTGGTCCACGGCGTTGTCCAGTTCCATGCCGGTGCGGGCTGCAAAACGGGCCAGATGAATACCTTCATGCACACGTAGGCCCATCAGCAGCATTTCCTGCGCACGGTCATGGGGTGTGAGGTCTTCTTCCGATGTCTGGCCGGTGCCTGTGTGTTCCACCCGTTCGGCCCAAGGTTCGGGCGCACGGTGGCGGCGTGTGGCCTTGAGCGCATTGCCAAAGCTCAGACGGCCATGTGCCCCCGGGCCAATGCCCAGATAATCTCCGTACCGCCAGTAGGTCAGGTTATGCTGGCTCTCGCTGCCGGGGCGCGCGTAGTTGGACACTTCATACGCTGCCATGCCGTGGGCCTGTGTGAGTTCGGCCGTGGTTTCGTACAGGGCGGCGGCTGTATCACTGTCGGGCAGGGTAAACGTGCCTTGGCGGTAGAGGGCTTCAAACCGCGTGCCCGGCTCGATTGTGAGCTGGTAGAGGGAAAGGTGGTCATCTGCCAGTTGCAGGGCCGTGGCCAGTTCCTGCCGCCATGCGGCAATGCTCTGTTCTGGCCGGGCGTAGATCAGGTCAAATGTCAGGCGGGGGAACAGGCTGCGTGCTGTCTCCAGCGCCGCGCGGGCCTGTGCCGCGGAATGCTCCCGGCCCAGAAAGGCAAGAGCCCGGTCCTCCAGCGCCTGAATACCAAGGGAGACACGGTTGATACCCGCCTGACGGAACTGGTGTAGCCGCCCAGCCTCCACGCTGGTCGGGTTGGCTTCCAGCGTGATCTCCATGTCCGGAGCTGCGTCAAACAGGGTGCGGGCATCTTCTATCAGGGCTGCCACGGTTTCTGGCGCCATGAGCGAGGGTGTGCCGCCGCCAAAGAAGATGGATGTTAGCTTCCGGCGGCCCAGCCGTGCGGCGTCGTGCGCCAGCTCGGCCCGGAGTGCCTTGGCAAACCGGGCCTGCGGAATATGCTCGCGTACATGGGAGTTGAAGTCACAGTACGGGCATTTGGCCAGACAGAACGGCCAGTGGATGTAAAGGGCGAGTGGTTCGTGCTGCACGCGCTCAGATGGCTACCTTTACGCCCAGTTCCACCACGCGATCGGGCGGAATACGGAAGAACTCCATGCTCGAAGTCGAGTTACGCAGCATGAACAGGAAGATGGACATCCGCCACCGCGACATGCGTGGCACCGAGGAGCGTGTGACCAGCTCGCGCGATGTGAAGTACGAGGCCTGAAGGGCATCAAAGTCCACCCCATTGGCTTTGAGCTCTTCCAGCGCGCGGGGGATGTTGGGCATTTCCATAAAGCCGTAGCGCAGGATGACCCGGTACACATCCGGTGCCAGTTCTTCCACCGTTACGCGGTGGCCGCGTTCGGCTTCCGGCTGGTCAAGGTTCTGCACGGTTACAAACAGCACGTGGTCATGCAGGATCTTGTTGTGGCGCAGGTTATGCAGCAGGCAGGGTGGCACAAAGTCGGGCGTGCTGGTCATGAACACGGCCATGCCCGGCACACGGATAATGGTGCGCGACTGGGGCAGACGGGCAATAAAGGAGCCCATGGGCAGGCTGTCCTGCCGCTGGCGGGCAATAATAAGACCGCGGCCCTTTTTCCATGTCGTCATCATCAGTGTCAGCACGCAGCCGAGCATTACGGGTACCCACCCGCCATCAGGGATTTTGAGCGCATTGGCGGTAAAGAACGTGCCATCGAGCAGCAAAAAGCCGCCAAACACCATGCCAACCTGCCATGCGGGCCAGTTGAAGTGCTTGCGAAAGACCGCAATGGCCAGAATGGAGGTGCAGATAAACGTGCCCGTAACCGCAATGCCGTAGGCCGAGGCCAGAGCATCCGAACTGCGGAAGGCCAGCACCAGCAGCACGGCACCCACAGCAAGGAAGCGGTTGAAGTCGGGCAGGTAGATCTGGCCTTCTTCTTCCGCATTGGTGTGGGTAATGCGCAGGCGCGGCATGTAACCGAGCTGAATAAGCTGGCGGCAGAGCGAGAACCCGCCCGAAATCCCGGCCTGGCTGGCAATAACCGTTGCCAGTGTGGACAGCACCACCATTGGCCCCTGCATCCAGTGCGGGCATAGCAGGAAGAACGGGTTAGCCAGCGCCTTGGGGTCTGCAATAACCAGTGCGGCCTGCCCAAAGTAGTTCAGCACCAGCATGGGCAGCACAAAAAACAGCCATGCGTAGCGGATGGGAGCGCGGCCAAAATGCCCCATATCCGCATACAGCGCCTCTGCCCCGGTTACGCACAGCACAACCGCCCCAAGGGCCAGAAAGGAGAGTTTGCCGTGGTAAAACACAAACTCCAGCGCATAGGTGGGGGAGAGGGAGAGCAGAATATGCGGGTGGTGCATGATCTCGATAACGCCGAGCGTACCCAGCGTACCAAACCAGAGCAGCATGATCGGGCCGAATATGGTGCCCACCCGGCCGGTACCCACCCATTGCACGCTAAACAGGCTGATAATGACCAGTATGGCAACCGGGATAACCACCTCGTGTGCTGCGGGAATACTGACTTCCACCCCTTCGATGGCTGAAAGCACGGAAATGGCGGGGGTAATAATGCCATCCCCAAAAAACAGACAGGTGCCAATAATCCCGACCATGCCAAGCACCAGCCGCGTTCGCGTGCTGGTGGTCACGCGTTGGGCCAGGGACATGATCGCCAGAATACCGCCCTCGCCATTATGGTCTGCCCGCATGATGAGCAGCACATATTTAACGGTCACGATCAGGATCAGGGTCCAGAAGATAAGGCTGGCAACCCCCATGATTTCCCACGGCTCCACCTTGTGGTGGTCAGAAATGACCTCCACCGTGGACCGAAAGGCGTAAAGCGGGCTTGTGCCAATATCACCATAAACAACACCCAGCACGCTCAGCAGGGCAGCAAAGCCTACGGGTGCCATGGCATGTTGGGGTTGATCCGCGTCGAACTCGGCAATCCGCCGTGGTTCTGGTGCTCCGGTGGTCTGGGGCGTCTCGCCTGGAGCCGGGGCGGAACCTTTGGGCGTTGTACTGTCGGCGTCGGTCATGGCATTTCTGGCTCCGCGTCAGGGGCAGAAGAAGAAAAAAGAAATTCTAGGATGCCCTGCATAAAGTGCGCAGAGTGCCAGAGGCAAGGCATACCGGCTACCATTATTGAGAATGGGCCGTTCAGGCTAGTGCCGGGCGTGGGCCAAATATGGCGCTGCCAACCCGTACAAGGGTGGCACCGTGCGCAATGGCCTGCTCAAAATCGGCCGACATGCCCATGGACAGCACAGGCAGGCCATGGGTCTGGGCCATACTGCGCAGGAGCTGAAAATGCGGGACCGGATTCTGCTCTGCAGGGGGGATGCACATCAACCCCCGCAGGGATGGGCCAAATCGCTTCTGGCACAGGCGTATAAACGCATCGGCCTCTTCTTTTGGCACACCAAACTTCTGGGGTTCATCACCTGTGTTGACCTCCACCAGCAGGTCGGGCAGCCGGCCCTGCGCATCTGCCGCGCGGGCAATGGCATCCACCAGTGCGGGGCGGTCGAGGCTTTCAATCATATCGGCAATGCGGACTGCCTCGCGCGCCTTGTTGGTCTGTAGGCCCCCAATCAGGTGCAGCCGCAGGTCGGGGTTGGCGGCCCGTAGGGGTGGGAACTTGGCTGTGGCCTCCTGCACCCGGTTTTCACCAAACACACACTGCCCCGCGGCAAGAGCCTCCTGCACGCTTTGCAGGGGGTGGAATTTGGAGACGGCCACCAGTGTCACCTCAGCCGGGTCGCGCCCGGCGGCAAGGGCTGCGGCGTGCATGCTGCAGCGCACGGCGCAAAGCCGATCGGCAATGCTGGACGTGGCGGAAGGGAGAGACGTATCCATGGGGCCCCGGAAGTGCTTGCAAAACGGAAAGGCAGGGTTGCCCCTGCTCTAGTATCTTTCCTTTTAGGCGGGGGAGACCGTTAAGACAATTTTGCCAATGTGGTTACCTTCCTCCAGCGCCTTATGCGCCTGATCGGCCTGCGCGAGAGGGAAGGTGGCATGAATAAGCGGTTTTATGCTCCCCCGGTCCAGCAGGGGCCATACCTGCTCATGCAGTTCGCGGGCAATGCGGGCCTTGTTGGCGCTGTCTCTGGGGCGCAGGCTGCTGCCTGTTACGGTCAGGCGGCGGGTCATAATCCGGGCCAGATCGGCCTGTTCCGCCTTGGCGCCTCCCTGAAGGGCAATAATGACCAGCCGGCCATCAAGCGTGAGGGATTTGAGGTTGCGGTTGAAGTAAGCGCCGCCAATCATGTCCAGAATAATGTTCACGCCCTGATCGTGGGTCAGTTCGCGGATACGGGTTAAAAAATCTTCTGTGCGGTAGTTAATGGCCGTGGCCCCCAGCTCCGTGCACAGGGCGCATTTTTCATCTGTGCCAGCGGTTGCAAAAGCCTGCCCGCCAAAGGCTTTGACAAGCTGAATGGCCGTTGTGCCAATACCGCTGGTACCGCCATGGATCAGCACCCGTGCACCGGGTTCGGGCATGGTCGGCATGAACAGGTTGGACCAGACGGTAAAATAGGTTTCCGGCAGTGCGGCGGCCTGCTCGGCATTAAAACCCTTGGGCCATGGCAGGCACTGGCCTGCGGGCACAAGGCAGTACTGCGCATAGCCGCCGCCATTGGTTAAGGCGCATACACGGCTGCCGGGGGCGGGCATGGGGGTGCCCTCCTGTGGCAGGCCACAGGCGACTACTTCGCCCGCTATTTCCAGTCCAAGCCGGGGGCAGGCTCCGGGCGGAGGGGGGTAAAGTCCCTTGCGCTGCATAAGGTCGGGGCGGTTAACGCCTGCGGCCATGACGCGTACCAGCACTTCCCCCCGGCCGGGTTGGGGAACCTGCAGGGTTTCAAGGTGCAAAACGTCTGGCTCTCCGGGTTCGGTAAAGCAGATTGCTTGCATGGAGGATGGAACAACAGGTGCAGCAGGCATGGGACACCGCCGGTTTTTGATAACAATCAGACCCTGTTATTATGGGGGGTAGCCGTGCGGGGCAAAAGAGGCCGGGCGATCACGTCCGTGCTACGTGGCGCGGAGGCAGGCGGTTGCCGGGCTATTTACCGTGTTTTTCTCCCGCCAGTTCGCGGCGGGTGCGTTCGAGTTCTTCCGCGTAACGGCGCAGGACGTAACGCTCGCTGAGAATACCCAGCACATGGCCTTCCCTGTCTGTTACGGCCAGCGCCGGGCGGGTTGTGCGCTCAAAGGCGGCGACGGCATGCCCGATTGAAAAATCGGGGGAAAGCACCTCCCCGTCATGCTCCACCAGAGCGGAAAGGGGCTGGTCGGGGGCAATGGTAATAGACTGGATCAGGTTGCTTTCCAGCAGTCCGGCGTAATGGTTCTGGCCATTGTGCAGCACGATATAGCGGGGCATGCGCCCGGCAAAGTTTGTGCGGGCCGTAGCAACGGTTGTGTCTGCGGCCAGCGTATCCAGCTCCGTGCGCATCATGCGGCCTACGGTTAAGGTGCGCATCCACCCCACATCTACACCGGAGCGAATATTTTCCCCCCGCAGGTGGAAGCGCCATGTGGCGAAGGAGTAGCCAAAAATGCGTTTGACCGTAAAGGAGGCAACAAGGGCGGTCAGGGCTACGGCGGCGGTCAGGTTGGCGCTGTGGGTGGTTTCCAGCGTGAGCAGGATCATGGTCAGCGGTCCGCCAATAATGGCGGTGGCCAGCGCGCACATGCCCGCAATCGTGCACAGCCCCAGAGAAAGATCCATAACGGGGGCGACCACACTGGCAAAAGCGGCCCCGGTCAGTACTCCCAGATAAAGCGAGGCAAAAAACAGTCCCCCCCTGAACCCCGACCCGATTGAGAGGGTAGAGGCCGCTGCCTTGAGCAACAAAAGCCCCAATGCGGCCCAGAGCAGGGGTGGGCTGACCAGCCCCGCCCGCATGGCAATATGGCCCGAGGACAGAACGGTGGGGGATATAATGGCCAGCCCGCCGACCAGCAGCCCCCCCACCATGGGCCGTAGCCACAGGGGCTTGATGCACACCGCAAAAATCTGTTCCGCGTAGGCGGCACTTTTCATGAGTGCAACGCCGATCAGGGCGGAAACACCCCCCAGCACCGCCAGAAGGGGGTAGGCCAGTGCTGGAATATCCTGCGGAATGGTCATGGTAATGGCGGGGAGTGTTTCCCCCGTCAGGTGCACAACAGCCAGCGCACATAGGGAGGCGCAGGCAACCGGGGCCAGCAGGGGAAAAGCGTAGGAACCTATAATGAGTTCAAATGCGTAAAATGCCCCTGCGAGGGGGGCATCAAAAGCGCCACCAATGGCCCCGGCTGCGCCACACCCCACAAGCAGGCGTACATCAGCCCGGTGCATGCGCAGGTTGCGCCCGATGCGTGAGCCAAAGGCCGCACCAATCTGGGTAAATCCCGCTTCCAGCCCAAGGGAAATACCACAGCCGTTGGAAAGAATGGTCTGCCCCGTTACAATCAGGCTATCCCGCAGGGACATACGCCCCCCATGCAGGGCATTGGCCTCGATCGGGTCAACCGGTCTGTGGCGGTTGTGGCGTTGCAGGGTGTAATGCCAAAGCCCCAGCAGCAGGCCACCAATGGCCGGTACCAGCAGGGCGCGCCAGGGAGCCACGTGCTCCAGCCCGGACAGGCGCTTGTAACCGGGAGCCAGCAGATTATGGGCGAGCAAGGTGGTAAAGGTGATCAGGCTTACGGCCAGCCCTGCCAGCACGCCGGTTATGGCCCCCAGAACAAGCAGCCAGAGCGAATCCGTGCGCACCAGTGCCCGCAGGGCCGCAAGCCACCGGGCTGGCGTCTTATGGGAGCGCAGGTGTTCCAGCAACGCTGTCATGCTGCATGGCATAACAGCATGGGGGCAGGGCGTCCAATAAGATGTATGAATGCCATACCGCTTATGGGGCAGCCTGCTATTGCGCTGGCTTATGGGGCAGGGGGCTGTGCTGCCAGAATGCGCGAAATATCATCCTCGCTCAGATGGTAGCGGAAGAAGATGTTGTAAAAATTGCGCAGTGCGGTCCGTATATCCAGGTCCGCGAACAAGGTGGGGTGGAGTTTTTTTGCAACCCACTGGACCTGTAGCAGGGCTTCGCAGCCGTAGCGGTCCCATGCAAATACCCCTTTGGGGTTGGTCCACCATTTTTGCTGCTGGAAGGCGTTGAGCGTGCGCAGGGGGGAAGATTCGGGGAGTTCCCCGGCGGCGGAGTCCACAATAACCACATCGGGGTTCCACACAGCGATCTGCTCAAAGCTGACTGGCCTGTGATTGCCTGCAATTTTTGCGGCGTTGATGCCTCCGGCGGCCTGAATCCAAGCATCAATCAGGGTTTTCTGCCCATCAATCTGCAGGGGGGAAAAACGGGCAATGTGGAGCACGCGTGGGCGTTCGGTCGCAGGAACCTGTGCCGTGCGGAACTTGAGCAGCTCCAGCACGCGCTCCATTTCCTGGCGGTAACGCTTGGCGGTATTATGGGCCTCCTGCGTGCCAATGGCCTCGGCACTCATGTCCAGCGAACTCAGCAGGTCTGGCATGGTCATGTATTCGGCAGCAAGGGCTGCCACGCCTGCGCGCCTGAGCTCTTCCGCCTTGGCTTTGGTGGGCACAAATGTCAGGCCAATTCTGTTGGCCAGCAGGTATTCCGCGCTGGCCGTATCGGGTTTGACACCCATATGCGCCATGTACAGAACGGGAGAAATTTTGAAAAGCCAGGGATTATCGCCCGGATTTTCCGCCGTGACCCGTATGCGCGGTGCCGCACCCAGCATGACACTTATTTCGTTATGGGCAAACCACAGGTCGGCAATGGGGGGGGCAGCATCCTTGATCTCGACCGTTGCGCCACTCATATCTGTTACAAGGCGGGCCTGTGCGTGCAGGGGAACGCAAAAAGCAAGGCTTGCAGCCATGGCTGCCATAATGCGTGGCAGGCTGAAATATCTGGGGCGGTGGAAGGTCATGCGCTTATCCTAATTTCAGATATATTAAAATATGGACAGGCGGCTTGCAAGCCACATCGGCGGGGGAGGCAAACGCCCCGCAGCCATACCAGCAGAAGGCGGCAGAGTGTGCGCAAACATAGTGTTATGGTGGGGGACAGGGTTCTGTATTACGCAGCGCAGTTATCGCACGCGCAGCGTTTTGCCCGCGCCCGGCAGGCGGAGGGCATACAGGCCTATGTTGTGCCCGACCCAACGCCCCAGCGCACCCGCACAGCACGCATAAACCCCCTGACCGGCAAGCCTTACAATAAACCCCAGACCGGCAGGCAGGCAGCAAAACGGAAAGCCTGAGCTTTATGGCTCATGTTATGCGCGAATGGCGAACTATTGGGTTTTTAACGTCAGACCGTAACCGTGCGGTTACGGCGCCAGCTATCTTCCAGTGCATCGGCTGGGTCGGGGTGGAGGTCACTCCATGCGCCATCCTGTCCGGGGGCATGGGCCAGTGCCCGCCATTGGGCCTCCCCCGCCTGCCGCTCCACCACCACATGCCACGATGGGGGAATGCGGCCTAACAGGCGTTCCATTTTTTGGCCCGAGGTCAGTGGTTTGGCGTAGTTATGCCCCATAACTGGCGGTCTTTCAGTGTTTGCTGGCTTTGAGCAGACCCATGATCTCGGCAATGGTTTCTGCTGGCTGGTGCAGGGTTGGCAGGGACCATGCAGCCTCGTCCGGGTGTGGGGGTTCTAATGTTTCCAACTGGTTGGGCAGTTGCTCGGGGGGCATAAAGTGGCCTGTGCGTGTGCTTAGGCGTGTGTGCAAAGTTCCTTCATCTGCATGTAGATAAACAAACTGCACAGTCAGCCCCTGTGCACGCAGCATAGTGCGATATGCACGCTTGAGTGCCGAGCACGCCAGAATACCACCGGTATTGCGTTCCGCGCAGGATTTGAGCCATGCGTGGCACCGCTCCAGCCATGCTTTGCGGTCTGTGTCGGTCAGGGGAATACCATCGCGCATTTTGGTAATGCTGCTGGCATCGTGCAGGGTGTCCGCATCCAGCCATGGCCAGCCCAGTTCGTTATGCAGGCCTTCGGCAATAGTGGTTTTACCAGACCCACAAACCCCCATGACAACAATAAGGCGTTTGCCAATACCATGTGCCGCAGGCTGGGCGGGCAGAACATGCCCGGGCGGAAAAGCTGAACTGTTCAAAGACATGCCTAGCTCCCTTGTGGTGTGATGATCCGAATACCTTCCGGGCCTGCGGTAATGGTCTGTGTGGCCATGTGCAGGAAAAGCCCATGTTCTACCACGCCAACAATGCCATACAGGGCGTGGCTCAGCTCTTCGGGCTCCATAATGGCTGGAAAAACACAATCCATGATCAGGTTTTTTTCATCCGTGAGAAAAAAAGACCCATCGCGCATGCGCCGCGGTGTAACCTGTGCCCCCAAAAGCCCCAGCTTGCGTGCGGCATTTTCCCATCCAAAGGGAATAACCTCTACAGGTAGGGGGCAGCGCATGCCTAAGTGGTCCACGTATTTGCTGGCATCAGCCACCACCACAAACTGGGCTGCTGCGGCTGCCACAATTTTTTCCCACAGGAGTGCGCCGCCCAGCCCTTTGATCAGGTTCAGGGTTTTGGGTTCAATTTCATCCGCGCCATCTATGGCCAGATCAAGCTCGGGCTGCTGGCCAAAGGTGGTCAGGGGAATACCCTCTTCACGGGCCTGCTTTTCCGTTACGATGGATGTGGGAATGGCGGTAATCCGCAGCCCTTCCTCGCGAATGCGGCGGCCAAGTTCAGCAACCACAAACTTGGCGGTGGAGCCAGTGCCAAGGCCCACGGCCATACCGCTTTGCACCAGAGATGCGGCTTTTACGGCGGACTGCTGCTTAAAGGCTGCGGCGGGGTCGGGTGTGGTGGTTGTCATCTGTCTGTTTGTCCTTGTTATTCTTGGCCCGATGGGGCTGCGGCCTGGTCTGTAAACCATATCAGTTCGCCTTGCGCCGTAACCGCGCTGGCCGGGCATGCGGGGTCCTGCGCACGAATGCGGGCCAGAATATCCCGTTTGGCGGCACCTTCCACCAAAAAAACCACATGCTGGCTGGAATGAATGGCAGGGTAGGTCAGAGTCAGGCGGGTATGGGGTGCCACGGGGGGCACACAGCTTGCAACCCAAGCACTACGGTTGTCGAGCACAGGCTGGCCGGGAAAAAGCGAGGCCGTATGCCCGTCCGTGCCTATGCCCAGCAACTGCACATCAAAAAAGGGCCGATCTGGTGAAAAATCCTTGGCACCGTAAAGATTTTTCAGGGTCTGTTCGTACGCTCCAGCAGCATCTTCGGCCAGCCCGTGGTCTGGCATGGGAAAAATGTTGTCGGCAGGGATAGGGGCTTTTGAAAAAAGCAGATGCTGCATCATGCCAAAATTGCTGTCGGCATGGTCATGGGGCACAAAGCGGTCATCCCCAATAAAAAACTGCATATTATGCCACGGAAAGCGCGCAACATAGGGTGCGCTGGCCATAAGGGCATACAGATGCTGGGGGGTGGAACCCCCGCTAAGCGCCAGTCGGAACGGTGCTGTATCAGCCTTGGCAAGGCTGCGTTCGAGCAGCCAGTCCGCCAGTCCGGTTATCAGCGCCTCCTGATGGGGAAAAACATGCATGGTTCCAGTGGCGGTGGTCTGTCCGGGCATCATGGGGTCTTTCATACTCATGGAGCGGGTGCCGCATTTGCAGGGGCGGGAGCATAGTGCAGGGCGGGGGCTGTATGGCAACGGGGCAGCACAAACTCCATTATCGCGCGGGCCCAGCCCTCCTGCGTGTTGGGGGTGGTTATGCAATGCGCGTAGGCCTGCACATCCGGGGTGGACTGGCCCATTGCAATGGCAAGCCCGGCAATGGCCAGCATGGGGATGTCGTTGTTCATATCCCCAATACAGGCAACTTCGCCCACACTTATGCCATAGTCAGCGGCCAGTTGGCGCACGGCATGCCCTTTGTTGGCATGCAGGGGGGTAATGTCCAAAAACCATTTGCTGGAGAGGACAACACTGGCCTGCCCGGCCAGTTTGCGGCCTATCAGGGCTTCCTGCGCCTGTAGCATGGCGTGGTCTGCGGTGGAGCCGGTAACCTTGCCAATATCATGCACGTAGGCACGCAGGTCGCCCACTTGTGTTGGTGTGCTTTGCACGGTCCGGCTTTCTGCCAGCACAAGGGGGTTCTGCGCATCGCGCACAAGCCACTCATGCCCACGGAACAGCCACGGGTCCACCTGCGGGGCAGCCAGCAGGTTTAGTGCTTCCTGCACGGTTTGCGGGGCGAGTGAGAGGCTGGAGCGGATGGTCCGGTCGGGGTTGAACAGGGTGCCGCCATTAAGCGCGCCATAAGGGGTGCAGACCCTTAACTGCCCAAAATACATTTCCATCCCACCGGGGGGGCGGCTGCTGACAAGGCAGAGGGGCACGCCCGCAAGCTGCAATGCCTGCGCTGCCGCCATGCTTTGGGGGGTAACCTGCTTGTCCGGAGTGAGCAGCGTGCCATCCATGTCGGAAACAACAAGGCGGATCTGGCGGGCAGGAGGGCGTTCGGGGCCATGCCTGTTCTGCCCAAAGCCTGCCATTGTGTTCATCCCCCAATGCCCCGGCCCGTATAAGGGCCGGGGGTAAAAGGCGTTTAGCCTTTGCTTTCTACGTGGCCGCCAAAGCCGAAGCGCATGGCGGACAGGATTTTTTCTGCAAATGTATTGTCACTGCGTGAACGAAAGCGCGTAAACAGTGCAGCCGTCATGACCGGCACAGGAACGGCTTCTTCAATCGCGGCTTCAATGGTCCAGCGGCCTTCGCCCGAATCGCTGACTTCCCCACTGAACTTGGAAAGCTCGCCGTTATTGGCAAGGGCTTGTGCCGTCAGGTCCAGCAGCCAGGAGGACACCACGCTACCCCGGCGCCACACTTCGGCAATATCGGCCATGTTGAGCGAGAACCGTTCGTCCTCGGCCAGAAGCGGGGAGTCCTTGCGGTACATAACGTCAAAGCCTTCGGCAAAGGCCTGCATCATGCCGTATTCAATGCCGTTATGGACCATTTTGACAAAATGACCCGACCCCGCCGGACCACAATACAGGTACCCCTGCTCGGCCCGCGGGTCCAGCCCTTCGCGGTCACGCTCGGGGGTGCGGGGGATATCCCCCATGCCCGGAGCAAGTGCTGCCAGAATGGGGTCAATATGGTCAGCGGCTTCTTTGGCGCCGCCGTACATCATGCAGTAGCCCCGATCCAGCCCCCACACGCCGCCGGATGTGCCAATATCAAGGTAATCAATCCCTTTTTCGGCCAGCACCTTGGCGCGGCGGATATCGTCCTTGTAGTAGGTGTTGCCACCATCAATAACGATGTCGCCCCGGCCCATCAGCCCGGCAAGGGACATAACGGTTTCTTCCGTAATGTCGCCAGCGGGGAGCATGGACCACACAATTTTTCTGGGGCCACGTAGCTGCGTAACAACATCGGCCAGACTGCTTGCCCCTGCTGCGCGGCCGGATTCTGCCCGTGCCACGGTTTTTTCCACCGCAGCAGCGTCCCGGTCGTACACAACAACGTCGTGCCCAAAGCGTGTCAGGCGGACGGCAATGTTGCCCCCCATCCTGCCCAGCCCAACAATGCCTATCTGCATGATCTCTCTCCGCTTTCAGTCTTTATTACAGGGCGTCATGCAGGGCGGAGGCGAGTGCTGCAAGCCCTTCCTTGAGATTGCCACGGATATGCACGCGCAGGGCGCGGCGTTTGCGCTCGCTCAGCACGTCAAAATCACCACGGGCCTGTGCGGCCTTGACCACGCCAAACGTGTAGCTGGTGCCGGGTACGGGCAGGTCACGCGCATTGTCTGCCGTAATCTGGAGGAACACCCCTGTATTGGGGCCACCTTTATAAGCCTGCCCTGTGGAGTGGAGGAAGCGCGGCCCAAAACCTGTTGAGGTGGCAATGGTTTTGGCATCACGCACATGCAGGCGGATGTGCTGGAGCCATTCTGCCGTTTCGCGGTTACGCTCGATAAAGGCGAGCAGGGCCACGTAGTCACCCGGTTTTACGCGGTCAAAATGGGCCTTGAGAACACCACAGGCGCTCTCGGCCTTTACGGCAGCGGCGTTGGTGGGGTCCGTATAAAAGGCTAGAGGCCCAAATTCGGCAAACGGAGCCTGCGCAGGCAGTGTGCCGGTCTGTTCGTAAGCTGCGGTCAGCTTGCGGGTTTCGATTTTTGTGGATTCCACATCGGGCTGGTCAAACGGGTCTATGCCCAGAAAAGCCCCGGCAACAGCGGTTGCCACCTCCCAGCGGAAGAACTCCTGCGCAATCTGGCGCTTGTTGTGCAAGGTGATGGTCAGCACCGGTTGCCCGGCTTCAATCAGGGTTGCAATGGCCTCATCCTGCTCATGCCGGTGTTCGGGGGCCAGACGCAGGTAAACAAACAGCCGGTCGTGGCCATAGCGGCTGGGACCACCCAGAGTTTCGTTATCAACCGGAATAATGCCTTTGCCGTGCTTGCCGGTGGATTCCGCCACCAGCTGCTCCAGCCATGCCCCAAAGCTTGCAATCTGGGGTGTGGCAATAATGCTCAGCTTGTCACGGCCCAGTGCCTGAGCGGCAACGCCCATAAGTGTGCCAAGCTGCACACCGGGGTTGAGCGCGGGTGGCACGCTGGCATCGCACAGGCGTACGCCACGCAGGGCATCTTCCAAAAACAGGCGGATGGGCACACCGGCGGCAGCCGCTGGCACAAGCCCGAAGTTGGAGAGAATGGAATAGCGCCCGCCAATTTTGGGGTCGCCTGCAAAAACCTTCCAGAACCCTTCCTGCCGGGCTAGTGCCTCCAGCTTGGAGCCGGGGTCTGTAATGGCTACAAAATGCGCGCCTGCTTTATCCTTGAGGGCGCGCTTGGCCAGATCCTGAAAATAGGACAGCATAATATTGGGCTCAAGCGTGCTGCCGGATTTGGAGGCAACAATAAACAGCGTGTGCTCAGGGTCTATCTTGCGCTCAAAGGCCGCAACCTGCTGCGGGTCCGTGCTGTCCAGCACATACAGGTGGCCAAAGCCTTCATGCTTGCCAAAGGTCATGGCCAGCACTTCCGGCCCCATGCTGGAGCCGCCCATGCCCATCAGCAGCACCTGCTTGAAGCCGCGCGCCTTGACCTCGGCCTGAAACGCTTCCAGCTCGTCCACATGGGCCAGCCGTTCGTCCACAACATCCAGCCAGTTCAGCCAGTCGGATTCGGAATTGCCGGTCCAGACGGAGGCATCCTTGCGCCACAGCCGGCGGATGGTGCCATCCTTGCGCCATGCTTCCAGCCCCGTATCCAGCGCCGTTTGCAGGTCGGCTGGCAGGTTGGTTCTGGACGTGGTCAGCTTGTTGCCCATCAGGGCGATCTGTTTGGCAGCAACGGAACCAAGGAGGGCGTCAAACGCATCTTCAAACGCGCTCACACCTTCATTGAGCAGCGTGGTGGTTACGCCATCCAGGTCAAGGCCAAGGCGTTCGGCCTCTTCCATCACCTTGCGGGCTTCGGCCACGCCCTGTGTCAGGCTTTCGCTGACCGTACCGTGGTCGCGGAAGGCATCCATGGTGGCAGGGGGCAGGGTGTTGACTGTCTGCGGGCCGATCAGCGTGTCCACGTACAGCACATCGCTATAGGTTTTGTCCTTGGTGCCGGTGGAAGCCCATAGCAGACGCTGGGTCTGTGCCCCGGCTTCTTCCAGCGCTTTCCAGCGCGGGGTCTGCATGATGTTCTGCCAGTAGGCATAGGCCATTTTGGCGTTGGCAATGGCTACCTTGCCGCGCAGGCTTTTAAGATGCTCTGCGTCCTTGTCCGCTGCTTTGGTCCGCTGGTCTATGACGGCGTCAATCTTGCCATCAATCCGGCTGACAAAGAACGAGGCCACAGAGGCCACGCGGGACAGATCCCCCCCGCGGGCCTTGAGGTCTTCCAGCCCGCTCAGCCATGCTTCCACTACATCCGCATAGGCTGCGAGTGAGAAAATGAGCGTGACGTTAACGTTAATCCCTGCGGCAATGCTCTGGCGGATGGCCGGAATGCTCTGCGGTGTTGCAGGGATTTTGATCATCAGGTTCGGGGCGTTTACATCTGCCCACAGCCGTTTTGCCTCATGCGCAGTCCCGGCCTCGTCCCGCGCCAGATAGGGGGATACTTCAAGGCTTACAAACCCGTCGCGGCCTTTGGTCTGCTCGTAAACAGGGGCCAGAACATGGGCTGCGGCCTGAATGTCGGCTACGGCAAGCCGCTCGTACAGAGCGCCGGGGGAGAGTGTTTCATGTGCCAGAATATCGCGTATCTGCGGGTCATATTCCGTGCCTTCTCCCATGGCTTTCTGGAAGATGGCCGGGTTGGAGGTTACGCCGCGTATGTCGCCACTGTGCACCAGTTTGGCCAGCGAACCGTCTTCCACAAAGGAGCGGCGGATAAAGTCCAGCCAGGGGGACTGATGGACCGTGGCCAGGGCCTGTAATGGGTTGCTGCCTGTTGGCACAGAGGCGGTCATACGTGCATATCCTTATCCTGCCCGGCTGCTGTTTGGCAGTAGCCGGGCTTTAGTCCTGTAACCGTTACGCCAGAGGGGCTGTCTGGTTCAGCCCGCCTGTTTGCGGGCGGCGTCTACAACAGCATCCACCGTAAAGCCGAAGTGCTTGAGCAGCTGGCTGGCCGGGCCAGACGCGCCAAAGCCGTTCATGGCAATAATGGTGCCGGTGGGGCCAGCGTAACGGTCCCACCCAATGGGGGAGCCCGCTTCTACCACCACGCGCCCCGTAACGGCGGAAGGTAGAACGCTTTCGCGGTAAGATTGTGGCTGCGCTTCAAACAGTTCCCAGCTTGGCATGGAAACCACGCGGGCGGGCACGCCTTGGGCACTCAGGGTTTCATACGCTTCGACTGCCAGCGAAAGTTCACTGCCGGTTGCGATCAGGATCACCCGGGGGGTCTGTTCGCTGCTGGCCAGCACGTAAGCACCTTTTGCCAGACCAGAGGCCGGGGCATAGCGTGTGCGGTCCAGTGTCGGCAGGTTCTGGCGGCTCAGGGCCAGTGCTGCAGGGCCGGAGCGGTTGGTAATAAGGTAGCGCCAAGCCTCGGCAACTTCGTTGGCATCTGCCGGGCGCAGGGTGGTCAGGCCGGGGGTTGCACGCAGTTGCACCAGTTGCTCAATTGGCTGGTGAGTTGGCCCGTCCTCGCCCACGCCAATGGAATCGTGGGTGAAAATATAGGTCACTGGCAGCCCCATAAGGGCGGACAGGCGGATAGGGGCCTTCATGTAGTCCGAAAAGATCAGGAACCCTGCACCATATGGGCGTAGGCCATACAGGGCCATGCCATTTACAATGGCGCCCATGGCATGTTCACGCACACCAAAATGGAAGTTGCGGCCAGCATAGCTGCCACCCCATTTGGCAGGCTGAAAACTCTCCTGCCCCTTGAGCAGCGTTTTGGTGGAGGGGGCCAGATCGGCCGAACCACCCAGCAGCCACGGCAGGCGGCCTGCAACGGCGTTCAGCACTTCGCCCGAACTGGCGCGCGAAGCGGTGCCCTTGGCGTCTGCCGGGTAAAGCGGAATATCCGCATCCCAGCCTTCGGGCAGGGTGCCGCTGAAAATGGCGTCCAGTTCGCCCGCTTTTTCCGGGTGGGCGGTGCGGTAGTCCGCGAACAGTTTTTCCCATGCCGTGCGTGCGGCCAGCCCGCGTGCGCCAAGCCCTGCGCGCATGTGCGGCAGAACGGCATCGGGCACGGCAAAGCTGCTGTCTTCGGGCCAGTTGAGGAACTTTTTGGTTTCGCGCACTTCTTCCGCACCCAGTGGCTCACCATGGGCGGATGCCTTGCCAGCCTTGTGCGGGGCACCCCATGCAATAACCGAGTGCGCAATAATCAGGGTTGGTTTGCTGGTCTGGGCGCGGGACTGGGCCAGAAGTTCTGCAAAAGCGGCTGTGTCGTTGGCGTCCTTGAGCTCAAGCACCTGCCAGCCATAGGCGGCAAAGCGTTCGGCTACGTTTTCGGTAAACGCAACATCGGTCGAGCCTTCGATGGAAATCCGGTTGGAATCATAGATCCATGTCAGGTTGCCCAGTTCCAGGTGTGCGGCAAGGGAGGCGGCCTCGCTGGATACGCCTTCCATCATGTCCCCGTCCCCGCACAGGGTGTACACATGGTGGTCGAACAGCGTAAAGCCGGGCATGTTGTAGCGCGCGGCCAGCCATTTTTCGGCAATGGCCATGCCTACGGAATTGCCACAGCCTGCACCCAGCGGCCCCGTTGTGGTTTCCACCCCCGTTGTGTGGCCGTATTCGGGGTGGCCGGGAGTTTTGGAACCAAACTGGCGGAACTGGCGGAGGTCTTCCACGCTCAGGGCGGGTTCGTCCGTAACCTTGCCGTTGGTGACCTGCCGGATGCCTGCAACATGAATAAGCGCGTAAAGCAGCATGGAGGCATGGCCGATGGACAGCACAAAGCGGTCACGGTTGGGCCAGAGCGGGGCAGTGGGGTCGTAATTCAGGGTGTTCTGCCACAGGGTGTAGGCAATGGGGGCCATGGACATGGCGGCCCCGGGGTGCCCGGAATTGGCGTTCTGCACGGCATCCATCACCAGAGTGCGGATGGTGTTGATGCACAGCGTATCGGGGCTGTTCACTCTACCGGCTTCTGCCCCGGCAGGTGCACGCAGGGGGGTAGAAAAAGAAACGCGCATAGCGGGCCTGTCCTCCAGCTGGGCTTTAGTGCCAAAGCCCGCAAATATAGGGTTGGGGCCTGCGCACGAGGCCCCATTAAAAGACGTTTTTGCACAATTCCACGGTTCTGCATTTTTCGGCAAGAGACGAGCTTGCCGGGAGCGGAACCCTTGCGGAGTTATCCAGTTCAACCCATTATATCAAAAGAGTTGTTGTTCTGCCATGTTCCCCGCCCGCCATATGCCAACAAGTTGCTTTGCGGTGGGTAGGCAATGTGACAAAATGGAACAATCGCGCAGGGCAGGACGTTGCCCTGATCAGGATAAACCGTTTTTTCCGGAGGTCAGCCATGACAGAAGAGTCTACACGGACACAGTCCGAGCAGGCCCCCGCCAATCCGGCAGCCGGAGAAGGCGGGCAGGCTTTTACGCGTGAGCAGGTGGAAGCCCTGTTTATTAACGCAGCCAGAGAAGGGGATGCGGACCTGCTGGCCCGCTTCCTTGAAGCTGGCATGGACCCGAATCTCAGGATGGAAAAAGGGTACACCCCCCTTATTCTGGCGGCCTATAACGGGCACACGGACGCCGTGCGCATACTGCTGGACCGTGGCGCGGACCCGAACCTGAAGGATGAAAAAGGCTCCACCGCCCTTTCGGGTGTGGCGTTTAAAGGGGATGTTGCCTTGGTGAGCATGCTGCTTGCCGCCGGTGCCGAGGTAGATGCCGCCAATGCCGTAGGCCGCACGCCGCTTATGTTTGCGGTCATGTTCGGGCGGGACGATGTTGCCCGTGTGCTGCTTGGGGCGCGGGCCAATGTGCTGCTGCGTGATGGGGAGGGCCTGAATGCCCTGGACCTGGCCCAGCGGCAGGGCAATGGCGCATTGTTGCAGGACCTGAAAAAAGCGGTAGGCGTTTCCGCCTGAGCCTGATGCAGGGGTACTGCTGCAAGGCTGTGCCGCGCCTGATTTTTTGACTGAGCTTTTTTGAGCAACGGCCTGCCAGCGCAGGCCGTTCAACTTATGTGCATGGAATGATCGGAATGAGCCGTTTCTGGAGCCCTCTTGTTCACACCCTTACGCCTTACGTGCCGGGTGAGCAGCCAAAAATTGCCAATCTGATCAAGCTGAACACCAATGAATCGCCCTATGGCCCATCCCCCCGTGCGCTGGAGGCCATAAAGGCTGCCACCAATGACTCCCTGCGCCTTTACCCCGACCCGGAAGCCTTGGCACTGCGCACGGCGCTGGGCCAGCGTGTGGGGCTGGGTGCGGACCATGTGTTTGTTGGTAATGGCTCGGACGAGGTGCTGGCCCACGCTTTTCAGGCTCTGTTTGCACACGGGGATCCGCTGCTCTTCCCCGATGTCAGCTACAGTTTTTACAAGGTTTACTGTGGGCTGTACAAACTGCCTTACCGCATGGTGCCATTGCGTGCGGATATGGGCATTGCGGTGGAGGATTACACCGGTCCATGCAGTGGCGTGGTCATTGCCAACCCCAATGCGCCAACGGGTATTGCTCTGGGGCTGGATGCCATACGCCAGTTGCTGGACATGCACCCCGAGCGGGTGGTGCTGGTCGATGAAGCCTATGTGGATTTTGGCGCACAGAGTGCGGTGGAACTGGTCCGCGATTATCCTAACCTGCTGGTTGTGCAGACTTTTTCCAAATCCCGCGCGTTGGCAGGGGCTCGGGTGGGTTTTGCCTTTGGGCAGCCTGATCTGATTGAGGCACTGGTGCGGGTCAAGGACAGCTTTAACTCGTACCCGCTGGACCGTCTGGCACAGGCGGGGGCTCTGGCCTCTGTTGAGGATGAAGACTGGTTTGCCAAAAGCGTGCAGCGGGTTATGGACAGCCGCACGATGCTGAGTGAAGGACTGCGTGGACTTGGTTTTGAAGTCTTGCCGTCCATGGCAAACTTTGTTTACACTCGGCACCCCGACCGTGATGCAGGAGAACTCGCGGCGCAGTTGAGAGCCCGGGCCATTCTTGTCCGCCACCTCAAGGGTGAACGCACAATGGCGTGGTTGCGCGTTACGGTGGGAACGCAAGAGCAGTGTCAGGCCTTGCTTGATGTGTTGCGCGACAGTGTTCTTCGCAATTCGTAAAAACTGTCTGGTCATTCGCCCAGCCGTTACAGCCTTGCTCGGGCCTGTGCCGCGCAGTGTGCGCGGTGGGTTTGGCAAGGCGGTCAGGTATTAAATTTTTAAGACATAAACCGTGCCGCGACCCCGCCGCACGGTCTTGATTTGATGGAGGGTCTGTTCATGCGCGCTTTTCGCGGCCAGATGTCTGATAACCAGCCAATCCGGCGCTCCCTGCCGGAAAAACAGAAGCAGCTGCGTGACCTGAAGGAAACGCTGGCTGCCATGAAGTCCCACACATCTCCTGCACTCAAGGAGAGTGTGCGCAAACGCATTGCCCAGCTTGAGGCCGAGCTTACGGCGGCTCCTGTTCTCAAATCCAACAACCGGCCCAGCGGCACTGCCCGCCCCCGGCAGGAGCGGGGGAACGCACCACGGCGGCCAACAATACGGTCTCTTTAAATAATGAGCCAGAAAGGGGAGAGGTGGTTGACCTCTCCCCTTTTTGTGTGGCTTGTGCGTGTTATAGCGTTTGCTTGACGTCTTTATTACCGCAGAATCAGATGGTTTGCGGTGCATTGGAACCCCCCCCATAACAGATTAGCAGAGCAGGGAGATCGGAATTGGCTGGAACCACCTTGTCTCAACTGACCGATCTGCTTTCTGAAGGGGGAACCCTGCTGCGTGATGGTCTGGTCTGGGCCATTTACTGCCGCCCCGGTCAGGAGCCGCAGGAGCTTGAGCGCGATGTGGTGGTTCACCGCCTGACAACGGGGAACTTCCCCCCCGAATTTGCCGAGGGTGAAGGCTGGGCGTGGTTTCATTTTGATATTGTCCACACCATGTCCCGCCATCAGATCGAGACCATTCCCTCCCTGCCGGAAGAAGTGCGGCAGGTTCTGACCAACCTGGAACGTAGCACCCGGCTGGAAAACGAGGGGGATATTGTGTTCGGCGCACTCCCCGCGTTTGACGATACCTCCACCGATGATGATCGCAACGTCAGCACGTGGCGTTTTGCCCTTGAGCCAGACCTGCTGCTCACCACCCGCCGCCACCCTATTCCCGCCCTTGGTGTTGTGTTCCACGAACTCAAGCGTGGGCTGGTGCCCCGCTCCCCCGCCAAGGTGGTGGACCGCGCCCTGCTGGAATTTGCAGATACATTGCGGCGTGACTTTGCCCGGCTGGATGACCAGCTTGACCGGGCGGAAGATGTGCTGCTGATGCTCGACCGGGATACGGATCTGGGCCGTATGAGCGGCCTGCTGGGTATGGTGCGCCGCCGTTCCACGGAGCTGCGGCGGGTGCTGGCTCCCGTGGACCGTATTTTCCGTGATGAAGAGCTGGAACTGCCCGAATGGGCCGAGGACGACCTGAAGGACCGCTCACACCGGCAGGTTCATGCTGCGCTCGATGACCTTCTGGCCCTTCAGGATCGGGCCCGTTCCTTGCAGGATGAACTGACATCCAATCAGGCGGAAGAAACCAACCGTCGGCTGTATATTTTGACCGTGGGCACCATTCTTATGCTCCCCGCAACGCTGGTCACCGGCTTTTTTGGCATGAATACGGGCGGCATGTTCCTGACCGATGGCCGCTGGGGCACGGTGGATGCGGGTGGACTGTGTTTTCTGATCATGATGGGAACATGGTTTTTGCTCAAGTTTATCCGCTTTTTGTAAAAGCTGCTGGTGGCATGTGGCAGGGCAAACCACACGCATCAGAATTGTTACGTACGGGTGTGCGTGCCATAAAATAAGCCAAGTTGAAGAACACAGTCTCCGGCTGGGGATTTTGGCATGTTCTGGCCAGCCCATGGGTAAAAATAGCCATGTTCGTGTTGTTTGCGCATAGTAAAGCCGGTTCTTCCACAAAACGCTTGAACGTGGGTGGAGCGTTTTCTTGCATGTGGGGTATGGCCCGTATAAACACATGGGCGTATTTTCTGGTCCGGTCATGCAGGAGTGAGCATGGAACCGGCCGGTTTTCCTGTGCCACGGCAAGGATGGATAAAACAGCATGACAGGCAGACAGCCCTTTTCCAGGATGCAAGACTGTTGTGCCGCCCGTAATGCCCTCATCAGGTTTGGGCGTGGTATCAGGGGTGTGCTTGCTCTGGGGCTGCTGGCTGTGCTGGCGGCCTGTGCTGGCCAGCCGGGTGGAAGCGATACGGATGTTCCCATAGCGCAGGAAGCCGAGTTCTACCGTGCTCATGCCCGGTCCTACTATGCGCCTCCCGGCCCGGCGGAAGACCCGTGGGGCCCTTATATCCGCGAAGCTTCCAAACGCTTTGATGTGCCAGAGGAGTGGGTGCGCGCCGTTATCCAGCAGGAATCCGGCGGCAAGCTGTTCCATGACGGCCAGCTTGTGACATCCGGCCCCGGCGCCATGGGCCTGATGCAGCTTATGCCCCCAACCTATGATGAAATGCGCGCCGCGTATAATCTGGGTGGGGATGCTTACGAGCCGCACGATAACATCATGGCGGGGACTGCATATTTACGGCAGTTATACGATGTTTATGGCTCCCCCGGCTTTCTGGCCGCATATAATGCGGGCCCTGGACGTCTGGAAGATTTTATCACCCGTAACCGGACCCTCCCGCGGGAGACACGGAATTACGTGGCCTCCATCGGGCGGCGTATTGTGGGTATTTCACCCCTCAATCGCTCTCAGGCCGATATGCAGGTGGCCAGCCATGATTCCTTTACACAAAGGGCGGTTGGCAATGGCGCTGGCCGGAATGCTGGCGGCATAAGCGCTGTACAGGCGGCATGGTCGGCCCGGCAGCAGGGGAGCATGCAGCCCGTGCAGGTGGCGGACGCCATTGGGGATGATACGGCAGATACCGCCAGTGCCCCCGCAGCCACCTATGGGCAGGACTGGCATCCTGTTTCACGTAAAACAAGAGTGGATGGGCTGACGGAAAGCCCATCGGATGTACGGGCCATATGGGCCAAACGGCTGGGAGCAACCGCGCAGACCACCCCAGAGACACCCGTGCAGGTTGCTCAGGCGGGGGAGGCGGAAACAGATGAACCCGCATATATTCCCGCGCCCCTGACCGAATCGGGTGTGTCTGATCCCGAACCGGCCCGGCTAAGCGTGGCGGATGGGCGCAAAGGGGGCAGTTTACGCCTGATCCCCATGGCGCATGCGGAACCCGCTCCCTTGCTGAGCAGGAAGGTACGCGGTGTGGATGCCAGAAACTGGGCTATTCAGGTTGGTGCGTTTGGTTCCGCTGCTCTGGCGCAGCAGGCATCGGGGCGGGCACAGCACCAGAACACATCCCTCTCTGGCGCGCGGGTACAAATTGCTGTGGTGCAGGCAAAAAAGGGACGGCTGTATCGTGCGCGTCTCACCAACCTGTCGCATACCGATGCAGTGGGCGCCTGCCGCAAACTGAGCGGGTGCGTTGTGATCTCGCCTGAATCACACCTCTAGGCAGGTGCTTCTGGCCTCCAGCCTGCGTGGGTTGAGGCACTATACCTGCCGGGGTTATCCTTGCCCCGCTCAGCCCGCCGGAGCGGGCGTGGTGGCAGGCGCTGCCGGGGCTGGTTTGGATGTGCCGGGGGCCGCAAGAGGGGCATTATCCCGGCCGGAATAGCGGTCAATAATCTGTTTTGTGGCGGCGGCGGCTTCCTGCGCTGCTGCTACGGCCACATCCCCCCAATACTGGTCGAGCGAATGGGCGTCTATGTCATGTAGTTGCGTGGCGGCCCCGGCCTCCTTGCCGTTTGCATCCACAACATGCCAAACAATTTCGATATGTTCCTGAGGGTGCCCCGTAGTGCCAGCCGGGCCGGGCGTGAGCTTTACGGTGGTGCTTACAATAAAGTCGGCATTTTTGGCCGAGTTCTGGATTGTATCCTCACTATCCCGGAACGAGGCGGCAAAGGCTTGCGCCAGTGATGTGTTGCCATCGCCCGGAGCGCCGGTAACGCCTGTAAAATACACCCGCGCGGCCCGGTGCTTAAGGCTGTGCGGGTCCTTGTCCATATCATCAGCCTGAATACCCGTCAGGACCGCGGCAATGCGGCTTGCCGCATCCTGCGCAACCAGCGTGAAGAATGGCCCGTCCCCCGCAGACCATTGCTCCATTGGAGCCGGCTGGCCCTCCTGCGTGGCACGAACCGTGTTTTTGGGGGTCATGACCGTATAAATGGGCACAACCTGCCCGTTGCGCAGTTCGGCCCGCATGTTCAGCCACCAATCCCCCTTGCGTGTGGGCTGGGCAATGGCTGGAATGGTCTGCTGGAGGAGTGCCTGTGCGACATCCTTGGCCCACAGGCTGGCATTGGCGTCGGAGAGCAGGGCATTGGGTGGGGTGGGTACATCCAGCCGTGCAGGGGGCGCATTGGCAGCCAGTCCCGGCCCGTTTTTGCCTGAATGTGCAAACGGGTGTGGCACATCAAGGCAGCCGCCCAGCAAAAGCAGGGCGGAACAGGAAAAGGCTAGGCGTAAAGGCTGCTGGCGGCGTTTCATCCGTTACGGGTTCCCGTGGCGATAACAGAAATCTGGTGTCCAATGGGGCCGCCCCCCGCCAGCGTACGCCGCCGGTGGCTGAAAAAACGTGTCTCGTCACTCAGTGTATCCACGCCCAGAGCGGCTACATGCCTGAGCCCTGCACGTTGCAGGCGAAAAACACACCATCCGGCCAGATCAAACTGGTAATGGCCTGCCTGTTTGCCGGGGGCAAAAAAACGGGCAGCCTGTTTGTCAGCACTTGTAATGGCGGTGTGCATGTCCTCGGCTGTTTCATAGCTTTCCTGCGCAATGCAGGGGCCAACTACGGCGCGTATATCTTCCCGCACGGCACCAAGGGGGAGCATGGCCTCTATTGTTGCTTCCAGCACGCCACTTAATGCACCGCGCCAGCCTGCATGGGCCGCGCCAACAACGGTGCCTTGCGCAGTGCTGAACAGGACCGGGGCACAGTCTGCCGTAATCACCCCTATGGCCAGTGCGGGGTTGCTGGTTACCAGTGCATCTGCCTCAGCGCCGGTGCCGGCAGGCCACGGGCTGGTAGCCGTCACAACGACTGGGCCATGCACCTGTGTTACACCCAGCAGGCAGTCTGCCTGCACACCCATATGGCTGGCAACAAGCTGGCGGTTGCGTGCCAGATTTTCTGCGCTATCCCCTGATCGGGTGGAGCAGTTCAGGCTGGCATACGGGCCACTGGACACACCGCCTTCACGCGTAAAAAAACCATGCCGGGCTTGCCCCAGCAGGGGGCTGGTCAGGGGGGCCAGACCAGTGGGGGCGGTGGAGGAGCCGCTCATGCAACCGGACCTTTCGTAAAGCCGGGAGGCGTAGGCAGGGAAGGGCTGGCCAGCGCCATGACCTTGAACAGATGCCCCATTTTATCTGGTGCGACCAGCCGGTTTGCAGCCGAACGCAGCATGGCTGCATCCTGTGGTGCGGCGTTGCGTGCCAGTTGTTCGGTGCGTTCCATAATGCCCAGATGCTGCAAAAAATCACCCTGATCTTCGGTCCCGTAAGTGGCGGCCTCACCTTTGCGGGCTACGGCCAGCAGGGCTGTAAAATCGACATGGGTGGTCAGGTCTGCCTCACCTTCCTCCGCCTGAAGCGGATGGGTCGGGCGGGCATGGCGCAGCGCCTGAAGCGAATCCCCAGTGGAGCTTGTGTTGTGCCCATAGTCAATAAACAGCGCCACACCGGGGGAATGGGTAAACCTGTGGGCAAGGCCACGCACAATATGCTGGGCCTGTTCGCAGACTTCCACAACCGTATTGGGTTCGAGCACACGGCTGTCCGGCAGGGTAGGCGGGGGGCAGGCGATCAGCTCCAGCGTCTTGTTGGCCACATAATGCTCATGCCAGCCCGTGCTGGTCTGGATGAACTGCCGCACGGGCAGGGCGTCCAGAAACTCGTTGGCCAGCAGGATCATGGGGCTGGCGGGTATGTCCTCGACGTGTTTGTGCCACACGGGCTGCGTGTAAGGCTGCAGTATTTCTGCCTGCACCTGCCGCAGCCGGGGGGATGTTTCGACCAGATGCACACTGAGCGCCTGCGCCATGGCAGGGGCCTGACGGGTGATGACACGCAGGGCATCGGCCATGAGTGTGCCCCGCCCCGGGCCGGCTTCGGCCAGAATGATCTTGGCGGGGCTGCCCATGCCCTGCCACACCGTAATGGCCCACGCACCCAGCAGTTCGCCAAAAACCTGAGAAATTTCTGGCGCGGTAATAAAGTCCGACAGGAACGGTGTCTCGGCGTAATACTGGGCGTTTACCCGTGCCATAAAGTGGTCAAGTCGCTCTGCGTGGTAGATGTGTGGTGCCATAGGTCCGTTCAGTTTTTTTCAGCGGGTTGATCTTGCGGGTCGGGCAGGCCGACGTAAATGGGCTGGCGGCGGGCGTACAGCATCAGGCCAATGCCTGCGACCAGCATGGGCAGGCAGAGCAGCTGCCCCATGGTAATGCCGCCGGGCAGGTAGCCGAGAAAGGAATCCGGCTCGCGAAAGAACTCGCAAAAGGATCGTGCACAGCCATATCCTGCCAGAAACATGCCAGCCAGAAAACCGGGATGTTCCCGTACCGACAGGCGGCGGGATGCGGTAAACAGAATTAAAAACAGCAAAAGCCCTTCGGTCAGGGATTCATAAAGCTGGGAAGGGTGGCGCGGGATTGGCCCCCCGGTAGGGAAAATCATGGCCCAGGGCAGGCTTGCCGGGGCCTCGCGGCCCCAGAGTTCCCCGTTAATGAAGTTGGCCAGACGCCCCAGCCCCAGCCCGATGGGAACAGCCACGGTCACGCGGTCTGCAAAAGCCAGAAAGTTCAGCTTATACCGCCAGGTAAACAGCACCATGGCGGTAATGACCCCGAGCGCGCCCCCATGGAAGGACATGCCCCCATGCCACACTTCCAGTATGGAAAGCGGATGGCTGAGGTAATAGCTAGGCTGGTAGAACAGCACGTAACCAAGCCGCCCGCCCACAAGCACGCCAATGGTGACCCATGTTAAAAAGTCGTCCGCCAGTTCTGTTGTGCCAGCCCGCGGGCGCAGGGCCAGCAGCTTACGGAGCAGCATGATGCCCAGCACAATGCCCAGAATATAAGACAGCGCATACCAGCGAACGGCCAATGGCCCGAAATGCACCAGCACCGGGTCGAACTGTGGAAACATCAGAACAGGAAGCATGGAAAGGTCAATCCGGTGCGTGAGGGGCCAGAGATCGGGGCGGCCTGCGCTTGGGTGGACCAGAGCAGGAACCGGCCCACCAAGGGGTGGGGCTTAGGCGGGACTATAAAGGGCGTGCCTGTTCCCTCCAACCCAGCAAATGCGCGGCAGCGTATTTGAACGCGCAAAAACAGGGCAATAAGCTGGTAGTCAGGGCGGTGTCAGTTTTCTATCATGCCCGCTATTATCCCTTTTTGAGAAGACAGAAGGTTTTTACCCATGAGCGATGAAATTACGGTCGTTGCCGTTCTCAAGACCAAAGCGGGCTGTGAGGATGCGGTTGCAAAAGCCATGGCGGCCTGTGCGCCTGCGTCGCGCGCGGAGGCTACAAACCGCCAGTATGTGCCCAACCGGGATCTGGATGACCCGCAGACACTGATTTTTATTGAACGCTGGGCCAGCCGGCAGGCTCTGGCTGACCATATGGAAACACCGCACTTCAAACAACTGGCTGCCGCATTGGAAGGCAAGCTGGAAGCGCCCTTGCAGGTGCATATTCTGCAACCTGTCGCCTGAAGCCAAAAAGCCCCCGCGCTCTCCGGCAAAAGGGAGCGCGGAGGTTGTGACTAACGCAGGACAAACTGCTGGATAACCACCAGCACCCCCATGCAGAAGGTCAGGAACAGGCTGTGCTTGAATGTGCGCGCCAGCACAACACCCTCCTGCCCTTTGAGTGAGGTTACGGATACACCGGTAGTGATATTCTGGGGTGAGATCATCTTGCCCATGACCCCGCCAGAGGAATTGGCCGAGGCAAACAGAACCGGGTCAAGCGAGAGCTGGTGGGCGGCAGCCACCTGCAGGTTGCCAAAGAGCGCATTGCCCGATGTGTCGCTCCCGGTCAGGAAGACAGCCACCCAGCCCAGAAAGACCGAAACAAGCGGGAAGAACATGCCGGTGGAAGATACCGCATAGCCCAGCGTGTAGGTCATGCCCGAATAGTTCATCAAAAACGCCAGACCAATGGTCAGTGCTACGGTTACAACCGCCAGCCATGCCTGCCGCACGGTGGTGACAATGGCCGCACCAAACTGGCGCAACGTAGTGCGGGTGAGCAGGGCGCTCAGAATAGCGGAAACCAGAATGGCCGTGCCCGTGCCAAGGGGTTCAAACTTCCAGACCGCAGCATAAACGGATTTGTACAGCGATATGAAAACAGCATTGTCCAGCCCCGGCCAGTGTATGGGCAGCGCGCCAATACGGGCAACGTGCAGTGCGTCCCACGCGATAACAACGGCAATAACCGTAACCCACGGAATCCAGCCCTGCCAGAGCGGCACGGGGGCTACGTTGGCGGGTTTTTCCGCGTTGATCCGGCTAAGGTCTATGGCATATGCTGGGTCCGGCGCAGGCTGCCAGAAGCGCAGGAACACAATGCTGGCCACAAGAGATACGCTGGAAGACAGCACATTGCTCAGGCTGTACAGCCCCGCGCCGGAAATGACGAGCAGGGTCAGGGCAAAGCTTCCACCAGCTACAAGCAGAATGGGCCATGTCTGCCGTATGGAGCGCCACCCACCGTAAAGCGCCATAACATAAAACGGAATAAGGCAGGCAAAGGGGGTCAGCTGGCGGCCAATGGTCGCACCAAGCACATCAGGCGGCAGCCCGGTAATGGAGCCCAGCACGGTTACGGGAATGCCCAGCCCCCCAAAAGCTACAGGTGCTGAATTGAAGATGAGCACATAGGTTAGCGCATCCAGTGCGGGAAAACCCAGCATGATCAGCAACGCACTTGTAATGGCAACGGGTGTGCCAAACCCGGCAACCCCTTCCAGCGCTGCGCTGAAGCAGAAGCCAAGCACGATCAGGATTATGCGGCGGTCATTGGGGACATGCCGGATAATCCAGCCCCTGAACGCATCAAACCGGCCGTTATGCACGGCAACGTTAAACAGCAGCAGGGCGCACAGCGCGATCCACATGACCGGCAGCAGCGAAAAAACCATGCCGTTGGTTATGCTGGCCACAGCCAGTGCAGGGGGCAGGCCCCATAGGCCAATGGCAATAACCAGCCCCACGGCCAGCCCCCCAAGGGAGGACTGCCAGGCTGGGCGGCGCAAAACCCCCATAAGAAACAGGGTAACAAGAATGGGGCAGGCTGCAACAATAAAGGAAAGCAGCAGGCTGTGACCCACAGGAGCAAGAGGCTGTATGAACATGATTGTTCTCAAACAAGGCGTTGTACCTCTCTCGTGATGGAGAGAGCGTTTGAAGTAACGCGTGCTCCTGTGTGAAGATGCAATAAAATTTCGTGTTATATCATGCACGGTGTTCCTGCGAGCCGCCTGCGAGTGCGGTTTTTGCCGTGCAAACCCGCGGCCACATGCTGCGTTCGGGTTAACATGGATTAAGTGTTGTGCGTTGTACGGAGGGCGGAGTTATGGGGGCACGAAGAATATGGGTGGCGGGCGGTGCGCTGGTTGCGTTGGCTGCCATTGTTGGTGGGGGTGTTCAGTATTCCCGCACAGAGCGGGCAAGGCTGGCTGTGGAGCAGGGTATGGGGCCTGCCCCCGAATTGCCCGCACCTGCGCCAAGGCTGTTGCCTACGGTTAACATTGCCAACCCCATAGGTTGGGGCAAGGGGGAGCACCCAACTCCTGCCCCCGGGCTTGATGTTGCGGCTTTTGCATCGGGGCTGGATCATCCGCGTTGGCTCTATGTCCTGCCCAATGGGGATGTATTGGTCGCCCAGAGCAACTCTCCGGGAACGGATATACAAACATTCAAGAACCGTATTGCCAGTTTTGTTATGGGGGCTGTTGGCGCAGGGGAACCCAGCCCCAACAGGATTATGCTCCTGCGTGATGAAAAAGGGCAGGGGAGAGCAACACTGCAAACGGTCCTGCTGGACCATCTTTATTCCCCATTTGGCATGGCGCTGGTCGGGAATGACCTTTACGTGGCAAACGCCAATGCCATTGTAAAATTCCCCTACCATCCGGGGGATACGCATATTACGGCCGAACCTGTAAAAGTGGCTGATCTGCCCGCAGGGTATAACCACCACTGGACCAAAAACATTCTGGCCAGCCCGGATGGGCGATTTTTATATGTGACCGTCGGCTCCAATAGTAATGTGGCCGAACACGGCATGGCGGTGGAGGAAGGCCGCGCACGGATTGACAGGCTGGACCTGAAAACCGGAAAGCTGGAGCCATATGCAACAGGTTTGCGCAACCCAAATGGCATGGGGTGGGAGCCCAAAACAGGTGCCTTATGGGTGGCAGTCAATGAACGTGATGAAATTGGCAGTGACCTTGTGCCGGATTACATGACATCGGTGCAGGAGGGAGGGTTTTACGGCTGGCCCTATAGTTATTACGGCCAGCATGTGGATGTGCGGGTGAGCTCACCACGCCCCGATCTGGTCGCTACCGCACTGGTGCCTGATTATGCGCTCGGCCCGCATACCGCATCTCTCGGCCTGACATTTACAGATACCGCACGGCTGTTGCCTGAAGCCATGCGTCAGGGTGTTATGGTTGGGCAGCACGGGTCTTGGAACCGGCGGCCAAAAAGTGGTTACAGGGTCATTTATATTCCCTTTAACGCGGGCAAACCCGACGGCGCTGCACAGGAGGTGCTGACAGGCTTCCTCACCCCTGATCAGGAACATGTGCATGGGCGGCCTGTGGGCGTGGCTATTGACCAGAATGGCGCGCTCCTTGTTGCCGATGATGTGGGGAATACCATCTGGCGCGTGACCGAAGCGCCCTGAGCAGTTCAGGGCGGGGCGCGTTTGGTTTTTTGTGTCCTTGCGTCCGGGGCGGGATAATGAAACTCTGCGGGCATGAAATTGGCGGAATGTTTGTATTTCCGCCGTTTTTTGCAATGTGGGGCGCTTAAGCCCCGTATAAGGGGTCTTTTATGAAATCCGTCCCACGTCTTGTTGCTGCTGTTTCCCTGCTTGCTCTGGCGGCATGCCAGACGCCAGCACCGCAGGTTCCGGCCCCACCTGTGCCGGTTAGTGGTGCATTAACGCAGCACCAGCCGCTAGCTCCCGCGTTGGGGGTTACGGGGAGTGGTCCGGCTTTTAGCATTAAGTATCTGTCCACCAATGGGGTGTCAGGTGTTGGGCTGGTGCCGGTTACGGGGGTTGTTATTTACCCTGCGGGCCCGGCCCCACAGGGTGGCTGGCCTGTTGTGGCATGGGCACACGGTACGGTGGGGGTTGCCAATAGTTGCGCGCCCTCTCTCAACCCCCGCTCCACACGGGACCAGACATATCTGAGTGAGTGGCTGCGCCGTGGGTTTGCTATTGTCGCAACCGATTATCAGGGCTTGGGGAGCGATGGCACACACCCGTACCTGAACGCCCGGACAGAAGCTTACAGTGTGCTTGATGGGGTAAAGGCTGCACTGGCCGGTCTGCCCGACCTGAGCAACAATATCATGATTGTGGGGCAGTCGCAGGGGGCGGGGGCGGCTTTTGCCTCCGCGGCGTATGCCCCGGCATACGCTCCGGCATTGCATGTGCGTGGGGTGGTGGCCACGGGTATTCCCTACATGTCGCCCGAGGTTATCAAGGCCGTGCTGCATGCCAAGCCGCAGAACAGTGCCAGCGGCATAGACCCGGTTGTTGCTTATGCCTTGCTGATTGGTGCATCCGAGGCCGGGCTTAACCCTGCGTTCAATCCGGAGCAGGCCTTTACGCCGCGCGCCATGCCCGCATTCCATGCTGCATCGGAAATATGCGCTCGTCCGTTGATGGAGCGCATAAAAACCGAAGGGCTGACGCGGGCCAATGCGTTCGAACCAACTCTGCCACAGGCTTTGGCACCGGCGTTTAAAGGCATGCTGTTCCCTACGCTCAAGCTTGATGTCCCATTGTTCGTTGGCATTGGCATGACAGACAGGGACGTAGCACCCCAGGGGCAGCTTATGCTGGTCAAGGATGCCTGCAAGGCGGGCACAGTTGTGCAGGCACATCTGTATAAGGGGCAGGACCACTCTCAGGCTGTTCTGGCATCCATGGTGGATTCTGCGGCCTTTACAGCAGCGGTTATGAGCGGCCAGCCCGTTCAGGCGGTATGCACGCCCGTTGCACAGTAAGGTTATGTAAAAAAGCAGGCATAAACCGGAACATTACGCAGTGTTCCGGCTTATCCAGAATATGAGCGGGGGTTTCAGGCAGTGCAGGTGCGTGCCACGGCGTAACGCCCTTGGAACCCGCTTGTGGCCACAAAGCCAGAATAGTGCTGGTTTGGACTAGCAGCGTTGTTCAAGTGTAAACAGGAACAGAAAAACTGTTGTCTGTTTCAGGCACTTTTTATTTTAAGGAAAGTGTGGTGCACCCGAGAGGACTCGAACCTCTAACCCCCAGATTCGTAGTCTGGTGCTCTATCCAGTTGAGCTACGGGTGCGCCGTGAGGGGGTGTTTAGCCGAGCATCCGGACCTCGGCAACCCCTAAAAATGATATTTTTGATTTTTTTTTCTAATTTCGGTTCAAAAAGTTATCCAGCGGGTGGTTCTCCGGGCGGCGGAGTATGATGTGCGCGCGGCAGGTGGGGGTGCCGTAAACACCTTCAAACGTGTCGTCTATCGGGTGGGCCTCAAAAACAATGGGTAGGGGCTGCTTGCGGGCATCGGTCAGAATAAGCTGGGCATGGTAGTGCTGGCGCTCCTTGTTGGGGACACCATGCAGGACCAGGTTGCCCATCTGGGGCACAAATATCATGCGCTTGGGCTGGATCTGCATATAGGATAGCCCTTCGGTCGGGCAGTCGCGGCCTTTGTCCGTTACCAGCATGCCTGTCCAGTCCCCATATGGGTCATTGGCAGCGGAGGTGGCGGCCTGTGCGGGGCTAAAGGCTGCCAACCCCATGCCCAGCAGGGCGGCGTATCCGCATAACTGCAAGTGTCTGGCGTTCATGTTCGGTGCTCTCCTGTGCTGTCAGCCTGAATCTGGGGTGGTAAGCAGGTTGTGGCAAGCCCGGGTGGAAAACAGATTTGCTCGTTATTCTGGCTTTTATAGGGTGACGAGGCCGCCGCATGGCTTTATATCCGCTGTCATACTTACTTAGTGGTGGGCCTTGAGCGTGTTTGTCGCCACTGCACAAGAAAGCCAACCCTGACGCAGACCAGAAAGAACCATGACCCATGTCCGATGCCGCTCAACCCGTTTCACCTGTTGTGCTGGATGAAGCCTTGCACCATGACCGTATTCTGATTCTGGATTTTGGCAGTCAGGTTACGCAGCTGATTGCCCGCCGTGTGCGTGAAAGCGGCGTGTATTGCGAAATCTGGCCCTTTACGACAGATGCTGAAAAAATACGTTCTTTTGCTCCGCGTGGCATTATTCTGTCCGGCGGCCCGGCCAGCGTAAATGGGCCCGATGCCCCCAGAATTCCGGATGTGGTGTTTGAGATGGCAGTGCCCGTTCTGGGTATCTGCTATGGTCAGCAGGCCATGTGCAAGCAGCTGGGCGGGGAAGTGGAAAGCGGAGAACACCGCGAGTTCGGCCGCGCCTTTGTTGATATTGTAGAAGATTGCGCCCTGTTCCGTGGGGCATGGGCACGTGGTGGGCGTGAACAGGTCTGGATGAGTCATGGTGACCGGGTGGTGGCATTGCCGCCGGGGTTCCGTACGGTGGCGGTCAGCCAGGGGGCACCGTTTGCGGTGATCGCAGATGAAGGGCGCCGCCTTTACGGTGTGCAGTTCCACCCCGAAGTTGTGCATACACCGCACGGTGCAGCACTGCTGGAAAATTTTACGCATAACGTGGCAGGCTGCTCTGGGTCATGGACCATGGCGGGTTTCCGCGAAATGGAAATTGCCCGTATCCGTGCTCAGGTAGGGACCGGCAAGGTAATCTGCGGCCTGTCCGGCGGTGTGGATTCCTCCGTTGCTGCCGTGCTGATCCACGAGGCCATTGGCGAACAGCTTACCTGCATTTTTGTCGATCACGGCATGCTGCGTGCAGGGGAGGCGGATGACGTTATCAAAACCTTCCGTGGCCAGTTCAACATCCAGCTTATTCACCGGGATGCGTCTGACATCTTCCTGAGCGCCCTCGACGGCGTGACAGACCCGGAAATCAAGCGCAAGACCATCGGCCGTTTGTTTGTGGAAGTGTTTGAGGAAGAAGCCACCAAACTCGGCGGCGCGCAGTTCCTTGCTCAGGGCACACTCTACCCCGATGTGATCGAGAGCGTGAGCTTTACGGGTGGCCCGTCTGTTACCATCAAGTCCCATCATAACGTTGGTGGCCTGCCCGAACGCATGAACATGCAGTTGGTGGAACCGCTGCGTGAACTGTTCAAGGACGAAGTGCGCGATCTGGGGCGTGAGCTTGGGATTCCGGAAGTTATTGTCGGGCGGCATCCGTTCCCCGGTCCGGGGCTTGCCATTCGTATTCCCGGGAACATCACGCGTGAAAAGCTGGATCTTCTGCGTAAGGTGGATACCGTTTTTCTGGAAGAAATCCGCGCAGCCGGTCTGTACGATGCCATCTGGCAGGCTTTTGCCGTGCTTCTGCCCGTGCGCACCGTGGGCGTTATGGGGGATGGCCGGACGTATGATCAGGCCTGTGCCCTGCGTGCCGTAACCAGCACAGACGGCATGACAGCAGATGTTTACCCGTTTGACATGAGCTTCCTGACCAAAGTGGCCGGGCGGATTGTTAACGAGGTCCGCGGCATTAACCGCGTGACATATGACATCACCTCCAAACCCCCGGGTACGATTGAGTGGGAATAATCCCGCGTCTGGCATAGGGTGGCATCACCGGGCATGAAAGTGCCTTAAAGCCCGCAGAAATGCGGGCTTTTTTTGTTTTTTGCTCGGGCATTGTCTGGCACCGGACGGTATCGCCAAGCAGTAATTTTTTACGGCATAGTGCGTGGCACAGACCGAGTCTGATGCCATGATTTAAACCGATACCAAGTTGGGCAACTTGTAAGCGGCATGGAGCGATGCTGGCCAAGAGCCCGTTGATTAGTGAGGTATGAATCCATTTAATGTGGCTAATTTTTCACTCAGATCAGAAATATCTACTGATTAATGATAAAAACAATAAGCGCATTTTGGATGGATTTTAAGAGCTGATGCCTGCTGCGCTTATGTCGGCAATGGGGCGAGAATGGGAGCTCGGCCTTATGTTTGTGTGTAATAAAAAGCAGCCTTTGAAATTGAAAAGGGATGTCTTGCTGTCGTTCGGCATACTGTTTGCTATGATGGCACGATGAATCGCAAAAAGCCCACAAAGATTGCATTAACCAAGCCAATGCCCCTTTCCAGATGGCAGGAGTGGAAAAAAATATTTCCTCTGTTTGGTATCATCTTGCTTCTGTTTTCTGGCGCTGCATGCCTGCGAATATTTCTGACGTCGCAGAAGCATACGCAAATAGGTGGGCCTTACACTCTGGTTAATGGTCAGGGGCAGATCGTCACTCAGGCGGCTTTTGGGGGGCATTATACGCTTCTGTATTTTGGCTATACGCACTGTGTAGACATCTGCCCGTTGACACTTGCAACTGTATCAGCAGCTCTTGATGAGCTTGGTAAGCGGGGAGAAAGCATTGTTCCCGTGTTTATTTCAGTTGATCCCGAACGGGATACCCCAAAAGTTTTACAGGATTACGTTGAACGGTTTTCCCCTCGTATTGTTGGCCTGACTGGGTCCGAAACTCAGCTTCAGTCGGTCGTGAAGGCTTTTCATGTTTCCGCACGACGTCAGGCCCCCAATGGTTCAGGCTATCTCATTGATCATAGTTCGCTTCTTTACTTCATGGATGGGCACAACCATCTGGTCGGCATGATGCCCGTGGATGCCAGTGCCCACCAGATTGCAAGCGAACTCAGGCGGCTTTTACCGCCATCGTGATGTCAGGCCGGACGGAATTTCGCAAATATCCGGTTTGCAATGGCCAGAACAAGTAATGCGGCCCCCAGCTCTGGTAGAAGTAGCCCTAGAGTAACGAGCATTACAATGCCGATAATTCCATATTGCTGAGAGTGCATGGCGGGCGGAGCCCCCAGGGATCCCGCAGGTTTACGTTTAAGCCACAATACAGTTGCAGCACTACTCATCGCCAGTAAGCCCATTGCCACCAACAGATTGATGACCTGATTTATCCCTCCAAAAAGCTGGCCTTCATGTGCCGCAACGCCGTAGCCAATGATCCGATCCATAAGGCCTTTCCGGGCGAAGGTTGTATGTGCCAGCACATGGCCATCTGATGTTACCGTCACACTTTCTCGCAAAGGTCGGTTTTGCGTGTCGGAACGCACAGTCCACATAGAACCAGATGGCGTAATGATGACCGGAGCGGGCAGGGAGAGAGTGCTCGCAGTCTGCACAACAGTATTCAGACTGCTTACCAAGTCCTCTTTGGGAAAAGAGGTGGAGACGGTTGGCATGTCCATACCGGGCATATCCATGCTGCCTGTTGCAGGCTGCTTCTGTGATGGCCCGACCGGATACCCGGCAATGACCGTGGCGGCTGGAACCGCGCCGATTTCCCAGTCCTTGACAGAGGTCAGGCGACCAAACGTGTTTTCGACCGATTGCAGGGCATGCCCCCAGACAAAGGACCACGGTAGACCGGATACCAGAAACAGCACCAGAAACACTGACGCCCACACTCCAGTAACAGCATGGAGATCCCGCCACCGGGTTCGTCCCTTTGTGCCAAGGCGTGGATAAACAACGCCTGCCAGTCCCTTCTGACCGCGTGGCCACCAGAGCAGCAGGCCTGTCACAATGAGCACAATGGTCCATGATGCAACCATTTCCATAATGACAGAACCCACATTACCCAACAGCAACTGCCCATGCAGCCGGAAAACCAGCCGCTCAAATCTGCTTTCTTCCAGAACAGTTTTCACAACAGTGTGGGTGTTCCTGTCCACATAGACCCGCACGGCTTCTCCATCTGGCCTGCTGACCAGAACACGTGCGGCACTTTGCGAAGTCCGCGGAAGTTCATAAGCCAGTAAAGCCCCTTGCGGCACTGCTGATAAAGCAGCCTGAACGTCACGCTTGGGAGAGGGCGACTGAACTGTGGGCAGATGGTCATATCGCCAGTCAATCCAGTCATTAATCTGGGGTTTGAAGAGATAAACTGCTCCGGTCAGAGAGAGAAAAGCCACAAAAGGCAGGCAGAACAGCCCTGCGAAGAAATGCCAGCGCCAGAGCGTGCGACGGTCTGGCCAGTGAGTGGCAATGTGTATGGTCATGGCACTATCCCTCAAAACCTGATCCGCATGCCGCCAAAATACGCACGGGGCGAACCCGCGTAGATGGAGCCTGTGCTGTTCATGAGTGTCGTGGCACCGGCCTGCTGACCATTGGCCTGTAGTTTATCGCTGATGTTTGTAGCTCCCGCGATATAGGTCTGGTTGGCGACGTTCTGTACCTCAAAATACCAGTGCAAACGATGTGCCCAGCCAAACCGGGCGGGGGGATCATAATGTATTTCAAGATTAAGCAGCGCATACCCCGGCGCTTTCAGCCGATTGGCGTTATCCAGCCAATAAGAATCACGCCACGTGACTTCCGCGTATCCGCCCAGCCCTTCCAGTAAGCCGTCAGGCTGGTCGTAAAGAAAGCGGGCATTAAGAAAATTGGGAATGACCCCGGGGATATAATGCCCTTTACGGCTGAAGCTGCGTGAAAGCGTGCTATTGGAAAGAACCTCGGTATAATTGGTATAAATCTGATTATCGTAGGTGTAGCTCAGTTTAACCCGACCACCGGGAAGCATTTTGGGCAACGGCTTCCACTCTACCCCCAGAACAACACCACGATGTTCGGACGCGGGTGCGTTAAAAGTGTAGGAGCCAACGGTGTTAACACCGGCAGACTGGCTGACCAGTTCGTTCTTATAAAACTCGTAAAAACCTGTTGCCTGAATGCTGATCGTCGAAGAGGGATGCCAGTCAGCGCCCAGATCAATGCCGACACTTGTCTGGCTTTTTAGTTGTGTATTGTTTCCGTATTCCCCCTGTGGGGTAATGAAAAGATTGGAAGAAGATGGCGTGCCATAGGCTGTGCCAACACGGGTATGAAGCGTCCAGTCTTTGGATGGCGTGTAAATTAACGCTCCTTCTGGTGCGAGATTGAAATAGAAACGATTGGCTGTGATGGCTCGTTGGGTAATGGTTGCCGCAGAGTAGCCATAAAGTGTTTCAGTTGCGCCAATGTCGGAATATGTGCCGCCAAGACCGGCGACGATGTGCCAGTCAGGTGCAAAATGCCAGTCTTCCTGAAAGCGCGCACCAAGATTCCACTGGTGCCCATAACTTTCCGAATTCATGGCCCCTCGTGTTGCACCGCCCAGGGGCATGATGTTGTAAGTCTGTGAACCAAAATCGAGATAATCAAAATTCACGCCAGCAAATGTTTCCAACGCTCTGCCAGCAAGTTGCGCATGGTTGGTTATGTCGCTGCTTACATTATAGGAATTATAAGGACCGACATACGCCATAGGTGACGTTGGTTGGTCGATATGGCGCTGATCGTACGTAAACTGGTTTCGCCAGATTGTGTGGCTGTTGAAATCATGCTCCCAGCGCAGGCCAACCACCGTGCGCCGGTCAAAGCGCCCCAACCCTGCCTCTTCAGGGCTCATGGCAACCTTCGTGCCATAGCGGCCATTGACCAGCAGATTGACAGACGCACAACCGGCCGCCGCACTGGACGCATTGGTGCACCCCTGCTGGTAGGGATTGGCCCGGTACTGGTTGAGTGACAATCTCGCTGGCAGAAAAGCATCGGTGACGTTGTTGACGAATTTCAGGATAAGACGATCCGATGACGTCAGATTGACACGAAGCCGCATATTTTCTGTCGAGGTATTATAACGGCTATTGGCAATGAAGCCGTTTCCACGCACATCGCTGCCAAAGATCATCAGATCGTAGTGTCTGTTGCCAAAGCCGAGGGTGGCATAATTGTTGAACATCCCGAAACTGCCGAAATCGGAGCCCAGTTCCAGCCCGTGAATATCTGCTCCCTTCCGGGTGCGGAAATTGATGGCGCCGTTGATGGCATAATTACCATACAGGGTTGAGGCAGGTCCCTCAAAAACATCGACACCCTGATAAGCATGGGGGTCGATCAGATCGGCCCGGGCTGTCCCATCTGGTTGAGTCATGGGAAACCCATCTTCCAGAACCTGAATATTTTTAAGTCCCCATGATTGACGATCTCCCGACCCACGAATGGAAATATTCGTATCGCGGGGGCCATTTCCCTGCGTAAAGCTGACGCCGGGAATGGTCACCACCATATCGGCAACGCTCTGGCCAACCTGGTTCGCGAAATTACTTCTGTCAGAACTATAAGTTGTCTGGCCTGCCGGACGCGTAAGTGCAGACGACCGGCTTACCCCCGTTACAAGAATCTGTTCGGTTTTGACGGGGTTTTTGTGGGTTTTGGGCACAGGAGGAGCATGTTGACTCAAAGGCGAGCGGGGCTTCTCTGCACCGATGGCAGCGTGCAGAGTGCTGGCCGAGAAAATGGCGGCAGCCGTTAGTGTCCCGTAAAACGGGAGTGAAAAACAAGACGTACGAAACATGTGAAGGAACCTGAATAGACAGCACAAAATGCTCACCTGCATGGTAGGTGAGCGGCTCTTTCAATTCAGATCAGGCAGGAGGTCCCTGCGGGCAGAGAGCAGTCCGTTTTGGTGTTGGCGGCCCCCGGATGGATGTGAACATCCATGACTGACGAATGACAGCAATACGCAAGTCCGCAAAAAGACAGAAAACGATGCTTACAATAAGCAGATCCAATGCCTCGGACAGAAGAAAGCCGTCATCATCGGGGGCGGTTGAGTGATGGTTCTGTCCGTCTGGATCAGACGATGTGCTCTGAGCATCGCAAAGAATGCTCAGCTTCGTAAAAGTTTTGAGGGGATCGTCGATCAGTGCTGTTGGGGAAGCAATTCCGCCAAATGTCAGGCGTGCAATCAGTGCAAGCAAAACGAGAGGCCAGAAGGCCAGCAGGTAAGCCGAACTGTGAGCACGTGGAGTCATGTCTCACCGTTACATCAAGTTCTTTCGGTTAACCAGTCCATATCGGCAGCGCGAACTCTACCTTTCGATGACGATAGCCCTGGTCTTTGAGCCGTATTGCATGTCCGCTCCCTCTCTCCCTAAACTGTCTATCTGTTCTAGGATGTGGGGTTAGATAAAAAGCTGACATTCCATAAGGATATGCCCTATTTTTTGCCCAAAAACGAGGTGCCGGTGGCGAGCTTTGCGTAAGGTTGAAAATGCCGGGTGTGAGTAACTGCCCAATTCTTCAGGGTTTGCGCAGGCAAATGAAGATGATGGAAAGCGAGAATGTTTTGGGGAGCCAGTCAAACGGATTTGTATGAATCTGGCTGATCCGCATGTTGTGGCGTATGGTTTGTGCCAGCCAGCGCCAGTCAAACCCTTTGTGGCCCGTGCCGTGTGTTTCCACCTTATCCAGATTGAACAGTGCGGCATGCAGGGTTTCGGTCCATGTGTATTCCTTGTGCCGCATATAGCCGGTGAGCAGGGAGCCAATGTTCTTGACCAGAATAACCGGGCCGACCTCGTTAGGGACCGAGCACATAAAGGCGGCAGGCCGAGCAAGAGCGACCTGCTCTATAATGCGGACAACAAGATTTTCTGGAATATGCTCTAGGGTTTCCAGAGCAAGAATAACATCGGTATTCTGGAACTCGCCATAGTGGTCGGCAATGGAACCCGTGATGATTTTAAAGTTCGGATGGGCCGAATACCTTGCCCGTGCAATCCCGCTTAATGCTTCATCCTGATCTATGCCGATATATGTGATGTTGAAGCGGCTATTGAGGACCTGGAACGCTTTGGCATGTGCACAGCCTATGTCCACCACCCGTAAGGTGCGCGATGGGGCTTGGGCGGCCAGCTTGGTAAACAGGCGGATTAAATGCTTGTATCGGGTAGTATGCAGGTAAGAAACCAGCGGATTGAAAGCCTGCTTTTTTTCATAACAGGTCAGGCCCTCATTGCCGGGTGGTGTGGATGAAGTGGGCTGTACCATAAAAATCTAGCTGTCATGCGATGGCGGGCGGTTGTGCCAATCTATGCAGACATCTGACAGCCACAAGGTAAGTGCCGAAACAAAAAGCCAGAGAAGGCCGGGGAAGATATTAAAATCCAGAATGACAACAATGCCGATACAAAACGCGGCAATGGAAATGCTCAGGTTAACAAGGCAGCAGAACACCGCAACAGGCCAGCTTTCGGGAAGACCAAGTTTTGTCATCAACACCTCACGCCAAAAACGGGGGCGTGCTCCTTGATAAGGGCCAGAAAACAGGCATGACCCCGAGTGCTGGCAAAATCTGCCCCAAGAGCGGGCCTGAGCGGCCTCTCTTGGGGCAGGGGCATAATCTTACTGATCAAGCCAGGGAGCAACCGGCAGGTTTTTCTCCCGCAGGAAGGTCGGGTTGAACAGTTTGGATTCATATCGTGCGCCACCATCTGCCAGAATGGTCACAATTCTATGGCCCGGCCCAAGCCTGCGTGCGGTGCGTATGGCGGCCGCGACATTAATGCCCGATGACCCCCCAACAGACAGGCCTTCTTCCCCCAGCAGGCTGTAAATCACGTCCAGTGCTTCGGGGTCGGGAATACGCTCTGCATCGTCAATGGGAGCGCCTTCAAGGTTGCCGGTCACGCGGGACTGGCCAATGCCCTCGGTAATGGAAGACCCGGCTACGGACAGGTCGTTATTCTTGACCCAGCCGTACAGGCCGGAGCCTTCGGGGTCTGCCAGTACAATCTGCGGGGCTTTTACACCGTCACGCCGGGCTGCATCGTGCAGGCCAAGGGCTATACCTGCCAGTGTGCCGCCCGTGCCGCATGCGCAGGTAAAGGCATCCACCTTGCCATCCATCTGCTGCCAGATTTCCTGCGCCGTGGTGGCGCGGTGGCCTTCGCGGTTGGCGGTGTTGTCAAACTGGTTGGCCCAGACCCAGCCGTTTTCTTCCGCCAGGCGGCGGGAGACATGCACGTAATTGCCCGGGTCGCGGTAAGGTTTGGCGGGCACAAGGCGCAGGTCCGCGCCAATCATGCGCAAAAAGCCGATTTTTTCGCGGCTTTGTGTTTCAGGCATGACAATAACGCATTTATAGCCGCGGGCGTTGGCGACCAGTGTCAGGCCAATGCCGGTATTGCCCGCTGTGCCTTCCACCAGAGTGCCACCGGGCTTGAGCACGCCACGGCGCTCCGCATCATCAATAATGGCAAGGGCCGCACGGTCCTTTACGGAGCCGCCGGGGTTCATGAACTCCGCCTTGCCGTAAATCTGACAACCCGTTGCTTCAGATGCCTTGCGCAGAAGGATAAGAGGGGTTCCACCTACCGCACCGGGCATGTCGGGCGAGAGTGAGGTCCAGCCTGGACGGGTGGTGGAAGGCGCTGCGCTTTCGGTCATCTGTATACCCTGCTTGCTATGATCAGGTTGGGCGATCGGGGCTGGTCTGCGTTGGGGATTGCCCCCTGCGGCCTACCGGCCTGCGTCCGGTTCTTCTTGTGCATCATATAGCACTTCCAAAACCGCACACCAAGGATAGCGTGGGTCGTAGCTTTGTCCGGTCGGGCTTGCTAAGCGCCCCTGCTCATCCGTGGGAACGTGGGTCAGGGCTACGGCATCATCAATATTACCGCCAATAATGCTGATCTGGCGGCCAAAAGGTGGGCCATTCTGGCCTGTGGCGACCACATAGCCGCAATGCGCGGGAAAGCCGTAGGACGTCGGTAGGCTTGCAAAACGGATGCTCTGCCTGCCACGCCCACGGGCCACACAGATCAGGTCGCCTGCCTTGGGGGTATAGGCTGCGGGGTCATGCGCACGCAGGATGGGGGACAACCCCGATGCCGCGGCATTGATATAGGTGGAATGGTTGGGCGAGTAGGGAAAGCGGTCATTCGCCCCGGCAATACGCATAACGTAGGAGATAAATGCAGCCGACCATGCAAAAGACCCGTCATGCACAAAGTCCGTCAACTGGCCATCGGCATTGTGTTTGCCGCTCCAGGAGGCTTCGGTCATGTTCGGGTCCATGCCAATCCACCAGTATTCGCCCACGCGCTGCCACAGGCCGGGTGCTCGCTCGGGTTTGATGGCGGCGACCTGTGGTTCGGGGCGCTGTTCGGGGTCATCGTCATTAACCGGGCTGCCAAACAGGCGCCATTCGCGCATGGCAATGGCTACGACATCCTGCGGATTAAAAGGCTCAAAATTGCGCGTGGCAAAGTCCGGCACATGGCTGTTTAAACCATAGCTGCCCGATACACTGCCGCCACGGGAGGATGTACCGCCCCCCGAAGAGGGCTGGGAGGTGCAGGCCGCCAGACACAAAGGTGCCAGAAGGGCCACAGTCAGCTTGCGTGGCATCTTGTCTCCATACCAGAACAGGGCCGTGTTCGGGGCCGGACGGAGTGGTTCCACCGCCTTGCAGAACAAAGCCCTGTTGTAAGGAATAGGCGTCCTTTATGGAGGGTGGAAGGGGGTTTATGCTCCTTTTGCTCCCCCCATGTGCTTTTTTGTCTGCTCAGGCCGGGGGTGTATCCACGGTAATGCTGGCAGTCTGGGCCTGCACGCAGCGTATGGCGTCTGCCGGGGCCAGTTCCACAACAAGGCCACGACCACCACCGTTGATGTAGAGCTTGTCCAGCTTGAGAATGCTCTCGTCAAACACAACAGGTACGGTTGTGCGTGCGCCAAAGGGGCTGATTCCCCCAACCTGAAAACCCGTGAGTGCTTCAGCTTTTTCAGCGCCAAGCATACGGGCGTTGCGACCGCCAAAAAGAGCGGCCACTTTTTTCAGGTCCATTTTCAGGTGAACAGGAATGGCAGTGCAGACAACCTGTTTTTTGTCGATTTCCACCATCAGGGTTTTAAAAACCTTTTGCTGGTCAATGCCTATGCCAGCCGCAGCATGCAGGCCGATCTTGCCCGGGTCGGACACGTAATCATAATCATGCATGGTGTAGGGCACGGCATGGGCGGTCAGGAACAGTGTTGTCGGTGTTTGATCAGAGTTTGGCATAACAGGCGTTTTTTCCAATGTGATCCGGGGTTTCAGCCTCGTTCGGGAAAAAGGGAGAGCAGGCCGTCGGGTGTGGCCGCGCAGCAGCCTTTTTCTGTGATCAGGCCGGTAACAAGGCGGGCCGGAGTGACGTCAAACGCGGGGTTGGCGGCCTTGCTGCCGTCTGGAGTAATCTGCACCCGGTTGATCTGCCCGCTGTCATCCCGCCCGTGGATATGGGTAATTTCGGCTTCCGAGCGTTCTTCAATGGGGATTTCACGTATGCCATCGGCCACGCGCCAGTCTATGGTGGTGGAGGGCAGGGCAACCCAGAACGGCACATTGTTGTCCCGTGCGGCCAGAGCTTTCAGGTAGGTGCCAATCTTGTTGGCAACATCGGCATTGCGGGTGACGCGGTCGGTGCCAACAATAACCATATCAACCAGCCCGTGCTGCATCAGGTGGCCACCGGCATTGTCTGCAATAACGGTGTGGGGCACGCCGTGGCTGCCAAGTTCCCACGCCGTTAACGCAGCGCCCTGGTTGCGGGGGCGTGTTTCATCCACCCAGACATGCACGTTCAGTCCCTCGTCGTGTGCCATGTAAATGGGAGCGAGTGCCGTGCCCCAGTCCACTGTGGCAATCCAGCCAGCATTGCAATGTGTCAGAATGTTAATTCTGTCATTCTTGCCACGTTGTGCTGCCAGTGTGTGTAGCAGTTCCAGACCATGCAGGCCAATGGCTTCATTCTGGGCTGCATCTTCATCACAGATCCGGCCTGCTTCGGCATAAGCTGCATCGGCCCGTTGTGCTGGGGGCAGGGGGCGGAGGTGGTTCAGCATTCTTTCAATCGCCCAGGCCAGATTTATGGCCGTGGGGCGGGTGGCGGCCAGCATGGCGGCCTGCTGTTCCAGTGTGGTATCGGAGCTGTCCGTGCGCAGGGCCAGGGCCAGACCATAGGCCGCAACTGCGCCAATAAGTGGCGCGCCGCGGACCTGCATGGTTTTAATGGCGTGGGCAACCTGCTCGGGTGTGGTCAGCTGAAGAATATCCAGCGCAAAAGGCAGGCGGGTTTGGTCAAAAATATGCACGGACCAGCCGTCTTTTTCATTAACCCAAACGCTGCGGTAAGGTGTGCCGTTAATTTTCATGGCCAAGGTTCCTGATGGCGGAAGATAAAAATCGCTCGCTGATCATAGGGTTTGTTTGAGTATGTGGGCAATATCCTCATGTCATGACAGTTTTGCGAACAAGTGTAGAACATATAGTGTGTAATGGTTGAATCCAAACAGCCTATTCTTGAAAAGACGAGAGTATTTTTTTGCATTTCCGGTCATTTTTGTTATGTAGAGGGGGAAATGGGCGCGCTTTGCTGATGCTGCGGAATGTGCCACGAACAGGTTTGTTTTTGTTTTTTGAAAAGAATGTTTTCTCTTCTTGATATTTTTAAAGAAGATGAAAAGGGAATGCTGGAATGAGTGAAACCAAAAAAGGTCGCAAGGCTGTTGCCGGTAAACGTGCCCCCGCCCGCGCCGCTGCTGTAACCACCCCCAAAAAGCGCGCGCCGCGTGCAAAAGTGGAAGTGGTAGAAGAAATTTTTGAAGTGGAAGCACCCGCTCCCACCACGCGCAAGACACGCCAGAGCGCCGCACCACGTAAAACGGCCAAAGTAGAAAAAGTGGCCAAGCCCGCAGCAGCCAGAAAAACCAGCAAGTCCACTGCCGCCGCCGCTCCGGCGGAAGCCCCGGCCAAGCCTGCCCGCCGTACAAAAACTGCCGCCGCCGCCGTTGTGGCCGAAGCTCCGGCCAAGGCAACCCGCAAGGCAAAAACTGCCAAGGCAGCGCCCCGTGCAACGCGTGCCAAGGTTGCGGCTGTGGCAGAAGTGGCACAGCCTGCACCAACCCGCGCGCGCAAGCCAGCCCGCAAGGCTGTGGTGGAAGCACCGGCTCCCGCTAAACCAGCTGCCAAAGCAACGCGGAAACGGGCAGAAAAGGTCGAAGCCGCAGAGAGCGCAAAGAACCTGTCCGCAGTTGAAAAACTGCGCATTGTGCAGGAACGCCGCCGCCGCAAGCGCTATGAGCGTCTGGCAGCTGAAGCCGTGGCAGAAGCAGAAAAAGCCGCACCTGCACGCAAGCGCAAAGCCGCCACAACGCGGCGTCCCCGTGCCACAAAGGCATAAGGGTTAAGCAGCTTTACGGTGTGAGCCTGACCATACAGGTTGGTCAGGCTTGCATTGTTTGGCCGGGTTTTTGCTCCCTTTACCGCACTGGATTGCCCGGTAAACTGTGCAAAGGCCCATAATTCCGGATAACCGTTTGGGTTATCCGGTTTTTTTATGCCTAGTTCTGAGCCGATGGAGCAGGTGGCAGATAAGCCTGCGCCAGTAAGCTGGATGCACGCAATTCCCCGATGAACTGACCATTCCAGTTTTTAAGCGGGCGGCGCATGAAGTGTGTTAAAACAGGTGCGTCCTCTATGCGGGCAAAACGGGCAATCAGGGCTGCTGCCGCAGTTTCTGCCGCGCGTACGCCGCCATCACGGCATTTTATGGCCATACCCAGCTTCTGTTCTGGTAGGGCGACAATCATCACGCCCTCAGCCCCCATTTTTGTCAGGACCTTCGGGGCCAGTTCGGTCATGATCCGCGTGTCAAACTGCCCGCTGCCCGCGATCATGAACGGGTTCTGGGCTATGGCGTTGCGGAGGCGTTGTGCGGCCAATGCCCGGTCGGGGGAAAGACCAATGCCGCTGGCAAAGCGGGCATAACCCAGCGCCAGCGCAGACAGGGGGATAGCCCATGTGGGAATGGCGCATCCATCCACAGCCCTGTTGGCCGTGGTGTGGGGGGCTCCGGTAACCTCCTGTAGTGTTTGGGCAACTGTTTGCATTACGGGGTGTTCCGGGCGTGTGTAGTGGGCCACGTCCTTCCCGGTTGCGCAGGAGAGGCAGATAAAGCCCGCATGCTTGCCCGAACAGCAGTTATGGAGTGCGCAGGGTGCCTCCCCCGCCGCTGCCAGCCCGCGGGCGGCGGCTGTATCCAGCGGCCAGTGGGTACCACATTCGAGCACACCATAATCCAGACCCGTGCGGGCAAGCATGTCTGTGGCAACAGCAATATGTTCTGGCTCCCCCTGATGGGAGGCACAGGCCAGTGCCAACGCTTTGTCCGGTAGGGCAAAGCGGTCTGCTGCACCTTCGGTCAGCAGGGGGAGTGCTTGTAACGCCTTGACCGTGGAGCGTGGAAAAACAGGTGTTGTGCAGTCCCCGGCGGAAAAAACGGTTTTGCCGTGGGCATCCACAACAATGGCAGCGCCATAATGGCTGGATTCCACAATGCCGTTGCGGGTTGTCTGAGCAAGAAGGGCATCATCTGTCATAAAACTGGGCCTGTTGATCAAGAATGTTTAATTGCCGCTGAGAAGGTAGCATGGTGTGGCAAATTCTGCCGTATGGTCTGGCTCCAGCTCCAGAGCTTGCGCAACAAGGGAGCGTTTGAGCTTGAGCACAACAGGCATGTTATGGGCATCACACGCCGTGGTTTCTGCCGTTTTTGCCAGCCATGCGGCAATCCCGGCCCGCTCGGTCAGCATAAGAGGCGCGCGTCGGTTTAAGGGGAGGCCGGCGGCCATAAGGTGTTGCGCATGGTTTTGCGAAACAACTATGTATAAAAAACAGTCTTCACCAGCAGGCGGGAGCTTTTCCGGTGCAGGCACAAGGCTCAGGCGGATTTCGTCGGGCAGGAAGTGCGAGCGGGGGAGTGGGGGCAGGGGTAGGGCAAACAGGTCTGTCTGTTGCAGGCCCGGTGTTGTGGAAACTGTTTTGGGTCTGGCTGTTTTTTTACCCGCCCGAATGGGTTTGCGCACCTTGCCAGCAGGCAGGGTTGGCAGGTCTGGCTGAACAGGGCCGGTTGGGGCGGGGTGTTCCATCAGTTGGGGGCTGGGGCAGGCCCCTTCTGGCCGCGTGTGGCGGGGGCGCAGTCCTCACACACACCTTCCACTTCGACTGATGCGCTTTGCATGGTAAAGTTTTTTTTGCCACAAATGCTTTTCAATACGTCCAGAACACGCGGGGCATCGGCAATTTCGGTCACACCGCCACAGCTCCGGCAGATCAGGAACTGCGCGCTATGCAGGCAGGTTTCCGCCGGTCCATGAGAGTGGTCGTGAGGATGGTCATGCTGGAGGTGGGTGCACGGCACAAAGGCGGACAGGCGTTCAATGCGGTGAATAAGACCATGTTCGAGCAAAAAATCGAGCGCGCGGTAAACGGTAGGGGGGGCAGGTTTGCGGCCCGATGTTTTGAGCTGTTCAAGCAGGTCGTAGGCTCCAACCGGCGTTGTGGCAGTCAGGATCAGGCCCAGAACATCACGCCGTTGCGGGGTCATGCGTCCTCCCTGCCCGGCGCAGAGGTGAGCAGCGTGTTCAAGCTGGCGCTGAATACGGTCCGAAAAACCGTAGCCGTTATCTGCTGGGGAGGAGGCTGGTGTTCTGGTCTGCATGTTCATCATCCGTTCTCTCTTGTTTCTAGCCTAAACGAGCCAGAAGAGGAAGGCCAGACATGCGTGGTGAGGTGACGGATGATCAGAACTAATGTAATATTATTACATATCATTGATTGAGGTGTCGGCGTCATGGTTCTTCCGGGTAAGAAAAAACAGAGTTTCTGGTTAAAAACAGCTCTTTGCGCATTGGGCGTGGTCAGCACGCTCGGGTTTGTGGCCGGGAGCGCGCAGGCCGCCAAAATGCCGCTTGTTGTGGCAGCGGAAAATACGTGGGGTGATATTGCCGCACAGATTGCCGCACCAGACATGCGGGTTGTGGCCATTTTGTCCTCCCCCACGGTGGACCCGCACGAATATCAGGCCACCCCGACCGATGCGCGCATGATTGCGGCAGCAGAACTGGTTGTGGCCAATGGCGCAGGGTACGATGCATGGGCCGACAAGCTGGTTGCCGCCTCCGGCCTGTTGCCCGTGCGGTATGTTAAGGCCGATTCGTGGTCAGGCTGGCAGGAAGGGGGCAACCCGCATCTGTGGTTCAATATGGATGCGGTCAGCGCTTTTGTGCAGCATTTTGCCGAAGCCTGCGCCCACATAGACCCCGACCATGCGGATGGATACGCAGGCCGGGCGCAAAAGATGCAGTTGGCCATCCAGTCCATTCAGGCTTACGCGGGTTTGCTGAAGCAGCATGTCGCGGGCATGCACGTGGCTGCAACCGAACCGCTGTTCACCCCTCTGGCAGATCTGCTGGGTTTGCAGATGGACGAACAGGCCTACCAGCTTGCAATCATGAACGATGTGGAACCAGCCCCTTCCACCGTTGCAACATTTGAGAGCGACCTGAAAGACAAGCGCCTGAAAATGCTGGTTTATAACCAGCAGGTGGAAGAACCATCCGTCCGGCATCTGCTGGAACTGGCGCAGCAGTCCAATGTGCCCACCATGCCGCTGTCTGAAATGCTGCCACCGCGCAAGCACTGGCAGGTCTGGGTGCATGATATTCTTGCACGCACAGGCCAGCTTCTGGGAGTGCAGCAGTGAGCACTCCGGCTATCGAGGCCGGGCAGCTCAGTGTGTCGTATGGCGGGCGGCGTGTGCTTGACCAGGTCAGCTTTGCCATTCCACCGGGCAGCTTTGTGGCTGTGCTGGGGGGCAATGGCGCTGGTAAAACCTCGCTCTTTCGCGCCATTCTGGGGCTTACCACGCCAGAGCAGGGCTATGTGCGCGTGGAAGGGCAGAGTTTTGGCAAGGGCCGCATGCCTGTGGGCTATATGCCGCAAATGCGGCGTATGGTTGCCGGGCAGCTTAATGGGTGGCACATGGTGGCCGCCGCTTTGCAGGGGCGTGCCTGGGGCCTGCCATGGTGCTCGGCCAGCGCCCGGGCAGAAGTAAACGCCGCATTGGATGCGGTGGACGCGCAGGATCTGGCCATGCGGCCGGTCATGTCTCTTTCCGGTGGGGAGCGGCAGCGGCTTTTGCTGGCGCAGGCCCTGCTGGACCAGCCGCGTATTCTGCTGCTGGATGAACCCTTGGCCAGTCTGGACCCCGCCCGCATGCGTGAGACTACGCGCCGGATTTATGATCTGGCGCGTGAGCGGGGGTTAACGGTTCTGTTTTCCACGCATGATATTAACCCGCTTATGGGGTTTATGGACCACGTTCTTTATCTGGCGCATGGCAAGGCGTTGTTGGGGAGTGTGGATGAGGTTATGACAACCCCGGCCCTGAGTGCGCTCTACGGTGCGCCGGTCGAGGTGGTGCGCGCAGATGGTCGCCTGTTTGTGGTGGCCGATGGCGGGGCAGACACCCTGCATTGTTGTGACTGTGCGGAGCATACGCGCTGATGTTTGCCTACGAGTTTATGCGCACCGCATTTGTGGCTGCTTTTCTGGCGGCTTTTGTCTGCGGTCCCGTAGGGTGGTTTCTGGTGCTGCGGGGGCAGAGCTTTGCCAGCCATGCGCTCTCGCATGTTGGCTTTGCCGGGGCGGGTGCTGCTTTGTTGTGGGGGCAACCCGCGCTGCTGGGGTTCGGGTTGAGTGCGGTTGTCAGCGGTATGGGTATGGGCATGGCAAGCGACCGGGTGATCGGCCGGGATGTTATGATCGGGCTGGTATTGTCGCTCGCCATGGGCACCGGAGCTTTGTGTCTGCATTTTCTCACGCGCTCGGCAGGGGCCGCCACAGCTTTGCTGTTTGGTGATATTCTGGGTATTTCCCCATCCAGCCTTTACTGGCTGGGTGCACTGGCCATTGGCTGTGTTGTGTGCCTTGGCGTTATGAGCAGGCCTTTACTGTTCGCCTCTCTCCAGCCTGATGTGGCTGAGGCCAAAGGCGTTAACCTGCGCCTGCTGGATGTGCTGTTTCTGGCGCTGGTGGGTATTGCCACGGCCATGTGTTCACAGATTACCGGCGTGCTGCTGGTTTTCACCCTTATGGTGGCCCCGGCTGCTGCCAGCCTGCGTCTGGGTTTTGGCCCAATGCTGGGCATGGCTGTAGCATTTGCCCTTGCCCTGTTTGAAGCATGGGGCGGGTTGTGCCTGTCATGGCTGAGCGACTGCCCCGCATCCTTCTGGATTGCGTTGCTGGGGAGTGCTGTGTTTGCCGCTGCCAATCTGGTGGCCCATCTGCGCGGGTGTTAAAGCCGGGCAGATGGTGCCTGCTGTGCGGTAATTTTTAGGTGAGCAGCCAGTTCAGGCCCGTGCCCAGAACAACGGCAGCGGTCAGGGCCGCGTACAGGGCCAGTACCATCTGGTTCCGTGTGGCGGGAAGGGCCAGAGCGCGGCTTTGGGAATGTTTACGGACCATCAGTTATGCTCCTTATGTAAACAGGGGTGCAGCGCCCTTTGGGCCACCGTTAACCCTGCTGATAAGGTAGAGAGTGGTATCTGCGGTTAAAATAAACAAGCCCTTCTGCACCCGCATGGCATAAAATACCCTGCACAACGCCAAAAAGAACACTATGGGTGCCCACTTCCACAATCTGGCTGATCTGGCAGTCAAAGGTCGCGGCGGCTTCGTGCAGGACCGGAGCACCGGTGGCCAGTGTCTGCCAGTGGCCGGCGGCAAAGCGTTCTACCATGGTGTTCGGGCTTGCAAAATGGTTGGACAGGTCCTGCTGGCTGGACGTGAGAACATTGACGCACATGGCCCCTCCCTCATAAAAGGCAGAGCGCGCACGACTGTTGCGGTTCAGGCATACCAGCAATGTGGGGGGCGTGTCGGTCACGGAGCAAACGGCAGATGCAGTAAATCCGACCGGGTTATCCAGCGTTCCTGTAGTTACAATATTCACGGCCGCACCCAGTCTGGCCATGGCTTCACGATAGGCACTGGTCTCCGGAGCCAACATCTGCTGTCCTCATCACAACGGTTGATGGCTACGTGTTTGTGCATGAAACAAAGAGGAAAGCAATGATCGAGGACGTCCTTTCCGGCACGGCATGCGTGCGAACGGCCCGGCGGGGGCATCTGGGATGTATCATACTGGACAAGCCCAAACGGCTGAATGCCGTTGATCTGGAGATGGCAACCGGTATTGAACGCGCTCTGGCCGCATGGCGGGATGATCCATCCGTGCAGGTCGTGTTGCTGCAAAGCAGTGCTCCGCGCGCGTTCTGCGCAGGCGGAGACCTCAAGGCCATACGGGACGTGCTGCTGGCGGATGGCCCGGACCATGCGTTTGAGCTGATGGACCGTGTTTACCAGACCATGTTGCACATAGCGCAGTATGCCAAGCCTGTTGTGTCGTTCATGGATGGTATTGCCATGGGTGGCGGTGTGGGGCTGGGTGGTCATGCCCGTTACCGGGTTGTGACCGAACGCTCCATTGTAGCTATGCCTGAAACATCCATAGGGCTTGTGCCCGATGCGGGTGGGTCGTGGCTGTTGTCACGCGCCCCCGGTGGCGCTGGGTTGCGGCTTGCCCTGACCGGTGGGCGCATGAACGGGGTAGAGGCCGTGGCCATGGGCTTTGCGGACTATATGGTGCCATCGGATAGTCTGGATAATCTGCGCGGGTTACTGGCCCTGCGCCCGGTGGAGGATGTGTTTGGGCTTATTCGCCCGCTAGCCTTGCCCGCACAGGCTTGCACGCTGGAGGAATACGACCCCTCGGCCAGTCTGGAGCACATTGTGCGTGGGCTGGAATGTTCGGACCAGAATGTAGCGCAAACGGATTTGCAGGACATTTCACGCGCCTGCCCAACGTCCATTTTTGCGGCATGGTATGGCTGGCAACATGCCCGCAAGGCGTCCTCGTTGCAGGAGGCTTTTGCGATTGAAGGGCGGCTGGTCCGTTACATGCTGGGCCGTCCGGATTTTGTGGAAGGTGTGCGTGCGCGCCTGATCGACCGCGATAACGCCCCGCTCTGGCAGCCCTCAATGCTGGCTGCGGTGGATGTGGCAGCACTGGAAGCCGCGTTAACCAGTTAGGCAGGCAGCACAGCAGCCCTTACCCGGTCATGGCGTAGGGTAAGGGCCGTTGCTAATATTATTTAAAAAAGCGTGCTGTTTTGGAAAAATATGGGCTGTGGCAGCTTCAGGCTGCGGCGGGGGTATAAGGCCCAACAGGCAGGACCGGGCATTTGAACTGGGCTTCCAGAATTTCGGCTGCAGCCAGATACACGGCGGACAGGCCACATATCAGTCCTTCGTAACCCGCGATAACCGTAAGCCCCGGCTGGGCCAGCAGATCACCCAGCCCCAGCAATACAAACAGAATGACCAGCGTGCCAAAAATAACCTGATGCGCGCGTGTAGCCCGCAGTGTGCCCAAAAACAGGACAAAGGTGAACAACCCCCAGAGGAGCAGGTAACTGCCCACCAGAGCGGGTGAGCTTGCAGGCACAATGCCCGTGTGCGGCATGGCAATAAGGGCCACCAGGGTCAGCCAGAATGCCCCGTAGGAGATAAAGGCTGTCATGCCAAAGGTGTTGCCCGCGCCGTATTCCAGAATACCCGCAATAATTTGTGCAATGCCGCCAAAAAGCAGGCCCATGGCCAGAATGGCGGAGCCCATGGGTACAAACCCTGCATTGTGCAGGTTGAGCAGAATGGTGGTCATGCCAAACCCCATCAGGCCAAGCGGGGCCGGGTTGGCCCGCAGGGGGGTGTGGAGCGCAAGATCAGTTTGAGCCATGGTGTTTCTTCTTATGGAGATTAATGTAATGGCTCGGTTATAAGAGGTGTTGTTAGGTTAAGTTCCCATAAAAAATATATTAACAGCGTAAAAACTAATTTATTAAAACAAACTATAAAGTTCGTTGCTCTCTAAAATTTGTTTTTTACAGTATTGGGGATATTCCCCCAGCAGGTCCGTAGTAAAAAGCTAGCGCGCAGCCGGGTGGACAGAAACGGGAATGGCAGGTCGTGTCAGGTCTTCTGCCTGCTGGATGGGGCCGTGATCATGGAAAAAACCGGGCACGGAGAGAATGATATTGGCCGCCTGCTCCAGGCAGGACAGGGTTCGGTCACGGGTTAGGGATAGTCCGGCCTCCTGCGTTGGAATGGTACGAATGGCCATAGCCGCCTGTTTGAGTGCACTGGCTGTTTCTGCCGGGTTATGGCGCAGTTGGGCAAAGGCGTTAAACGCGTTTGTCAGAGCGGTTTGTGCCTGCGGGTCCAGCGTTGCGTGGGCCGCGTTCCATTTGAGCCGCACAATCAGCCTGCCAAGGGAGAGCGAAGCAAAAGCCGCATCCGTATAACCCTGCCGGTCCAGATTGGTGGTAATAAAGGAAAGGCGCATCATCAGGCGTGAGATTTTTTGCAGTTGCAGCCCTTCCCACGCCACCCATGGTTCGGTGCGGCCATAAGGGGTGCGCGCCAGTTTTTGAATACTGCGCGTCAGGGACGTTACCAGCCGTGCGGCATCCAGCCTGTGGTCGGCAGGCAGAATAACCCTGAAAACAATGGCCAGCAGGGCGCATGCTGCCACCATGCTCATCCAGTTGTTGGTCAGGGTCAGGTCGTCATACACAATCGGGTTATTGACCGAGAGCATCATGGTAAAAAACACGGCATACCCAAACGCGCCAATGCTGTAACGCGGGTGGAACTGCAACCACACGCCCGGCAGCAGGAACAGGCAGAGACTAAGCCAGAGTAGGGGGTAGCCATCTATGCGTGGCAAGGCCAGCGTGTGGCATAAAAACCCCATGGGTATGGCCAGAAAAGTGCCTGCCGCCATCATGGGGCTGGCCTTGGCCGCTGAGGGCGTGGTGGACAAAAGGCTGGATGCCGCAACGGTGTATATGATCAGCAGCGGGCCAGAACTCCAGTGTAGAACATACCACAACATGCCCGCCAGCAGGGCAATAAAGCTCCCGCGCACGCCGTTGCGCAGGGCTGTTGGCCATTCCAGATAAGGCTGGATGTTGGCCTGTGTGCGGTCGGGGCGCAGGCTGGTCAGGTCATGCAGGGCAAGGTCCATCTGCACCAGTGCGTCCCGCGTGTTGTCCAGTGCGGCCAGGGTGGTGGTGCTGGTGGTCTGGCGGGCAAGCTGTTCCAGTGTTTTCAGGGCGTCATGCAGGCAGGTGGAGAGCGGGGCGGGGTTTGTCAGCCAGTCGGGGTTTTCCGTCAGTTCCAGAATCCGGCCCAGTGTCTGGGCAACCAGCAGGTGTACGGCGCGGGTTTCTTCCACCCCGGCAGAAAAGGTCAACCAGTATGGGTGGTAGCTGACAATCAAACCCGTCAGGCGGCTTAAGCACAGGCGCAGGTTGCGCACGCGGTTTTGCATATCCGGGTCATCGGCTGCGGCAAATTCTATGGCGGGGGTCAGGCCGGTCATGTTGGCCAGCAGTTTGCTGCGGCTGTCATAAATCGGTTGGCTGAACCCACGAAAAGCCGCGTTGGTGCTCTGGGTTTTCTGTTCCTGTTTTTCCAGCGTGCTGGTTACAGTGGCATCAAGCGCTTCGGGCGTTGTGCGTTCACTCTCAGCTTTATGAAATGTTCTGGCGTGCAGAACAGTTTCCCGGAACGCCTGACCAAGCTTGTGCAGCACGGTGCTGGGTTTGCGCACGGATGTGACCATGAACACGCAGGCCGTAACCACAATGCCCGTTGCCACAACAGAAAGGCGGCTCATGGCGGACAGAAAAATGCCATCGGGGTTGGCAAACGCAGGGGCTGCAATAATTACAATCGTATAGCCGGTCAGCACCGCCGCATACGCACGAAAAAACCGCAAAAACGTGGCGACCATACAGGCAAGGCCGACAAAAACGGACAGAACCGCAAAGTAGAGAACGGGGGACTGCACAAAAACAGCCATAACCCCCACGCTGATCGCGGCCCCGATCAGGGTACCAATAAGACGCCACACACTTTTGGAAACCATGGCCCCAACCGTGGGGTTGGAGACAATCAGCACCGTTGTGGCCGCACTGAGAGGGGACTGGAGCTGAAAAACAAAGGCCAGAAAAAGCGCAATGCCAATGGAAAGGAACACACGCATGGTATAGCCCGCTGTGGCGGTAAAGCCGTTCCAGCGGGCATCATCGGCAAAAACTGCGGGAGCAAAACGCTGGTTGGCCCAGTGCATGAGCGAGCCGGGCAGTGTGAGCAGGTCAGAGCGTGTGGGCATGGTGCGCTTCGAGCAAGGAGGAGAGGGTCTGTGTCAGGCTATCGGCCTGAGCCGGAGGGAGCGAGTGCCGTATGGTCTGCTCGAGTTCGGCGGCAATCGTATGGAACAGCCTGCATTGTTCCCGCCCCGCATCTGTCAAAAACAGGCGTTTTGCGCGGCGGTCCTGCGCATCGGGTTTACGGGTGACCAGCTTTTGTTTTTCCAGCAGGTCAAGCACGCGCACCAGTGCAGAGCAGTCTATGTTCATGGTCTGGGCCAGGTCACGCTGGGTCGCCCCTTCAGGCAACATGCGCAGGTAGGCCATGGGCCGCATGACAGCAAGGGACATGCCATGCGGGCGCAAAGCCCGGTCCAGTTGCGTACGCCAGAGCGTTGCCAACCGCATGACCCGGAAGGTCAGCGCCATGCCGGGAAAATACGTTTCGTCCAGTGCTGGCATGTGGCGCTGCTCAGTCATGCGGTCCATTAACTTAGTGTCATTATAGTTGAGATAAAAAGTATATGGGCAAACTAGGCCAGCCTACTCTGTGGGTCAATCATGTTCCGCACTCTACGGCACAGGGTGGTCCTTAACGGCCTGTTCGTGCCGTGCAGCTATGCTTGGCCACAGCGCGACATGCCTTGAATCGGCAGGGTTTTTGTGCACATCATGCCCGCACTTGATGGTGCCCCTGACCGGGGGTGAAAAGGGAAGACCGGTGCAAGGCCGTCGCTGCCCCCGCAACTGTAAGTACCCATCATGTTCCGCCCCGGCCGTGTTCGGGGTTGCCACTGGTTCTTTCAGGACTCGGGAAGGCAGCGGAACAGCGCTTTGCGCCAGTTCATGGCTGGTGCAGGCAGGGTACAAGCCAGGAGACCTGCCATCACAAGTCTGTAAAGCCGTTCTTGTGGGAATGGTTGCGTTCTGGCGTTGTTTGCTGGCGGGGTGCCCGGCAGGCACGGATGCACCCGGTGGTGCGTTTTCTTTGCCATATGCGTGGCAGAGGGCTGGTTGTTACTGCCCCATGCCTGCCACAACCCCACGTTGTGGAAAAACGGCCTGTTGGAAAGACGCATGACCGCCGAACACTCTTTGCCTTCCTCTTCTGCTCATTCAGCACAGGCGGGGCCACCCGTGCTGCATGTCTGCGTTACGTGCAGGCGGGGCGGGCCTGCCATGGATTGCCCGCCGGGTGAACAACTGCTCGAGCGCCTGCAGGTTCTGCTGGATGCGGAGCATCTGGCTGGGGTAGTCCCTTCCGCCACGCTGCGCCCGGTGGCCTGTCTGGCAGCGTGTGACCGGGGGTGTACTGCGGCCATAGCCATGCCCGAGCGCTGGACATGGCTGCTGGGCCACCTTGGGCCAGAAAAGGCTGAGGATATTCTGGCTTATGCCCGCCTGTATGCGGCTTCGGCCAAAGGGACTGTTATGCCATCGCGCCGCCCTGCAACGCTGGCCGATATGGTGCTGGGGCGTGTGCCCGCAACGCTTTATAACGAACAGGAAGAACCATGACTGCTGCCAAGACACGTGTGCCCGTAACCATTATTACCGGTTTTCTGGGCGCTGGTAAAACCACCTTGCTGCGGCACCTGCTCAGCCGGGCGCAGGGGCACCGTATTGCCGTGGTGGTGAATGAATTCGGCTCGCTCGGTATTGATGGCGAAATCCTGCGTGGCTGCGGGGTGGAAGGTTGCCGCGAGGAAGACATTGTCGAACTGACCAATGGCTGCCTGTGCTGCACTGTCGCGGATGACTTCCTGCCCACCATGGAAGCCCTGCTGGACCGGGCCGACCCACCCGAACATGTGGTGATTGAAACATCAGGGTTGGCCCTGCCCAAGCCTCTGCTCAAGGCGTTTGGCTGGCCCACGGTGCGTAACCGCATGACGGTAGATGGCGTTGTGGCCGTAGTGGATGCCCCTGCCGTAGCCGCCGGGCGCTTTGCGGATGACCCGCAGGCCGTGGAAGCACAGCGGGCCGAAGACCCCTCGCTGGACCATGACAACCCGCTGGCCGAGGTGTTTGAAGACCAGATCAACGCTGCCGATCTGGTAGTGCTGAACAAGACCGACCTGCTGGATGCAGCCCAACTGGCAGCAGTGGAGCAGCATATTCGGGACCATGCTCCCCGCCCTGTGCAGATTGTGCGGGCAACGGAAGGCAAGGTAGACCCCGCCGTGCTGCTGGGCATTGGCGCTGCGGCCGAGAGCGACCTTGCCGCCCGCCCATCCCACCACGATGCGGAAGATGGCGAGCACGAACATGATGATTTTGAAAGTTTTGTGGTAGCCGTGCCAGAACAGCACAGTGTGGATGAGTTCCTGACCACCTTGCAAAACACGGCTCGCAGCTTTGACGTGCTGCGTATGAAAGGCTTTGCAAGCGTTGCAGGCAAACCCATGCGTCTGGCCGTGCAGGGGGTGGGCAGCCGCTTCCGGCATGAATTCGACCGTCCCCTCGGTGTTGGGGAGGACCGTACGGGCCGCATTGTGGTCATCGGCCAGAAAGGGTTGGACGCCACGGCCATTGCCACCGCTCTTGCGGGCCATCTGGCTGCGTAAGGGAGTTTACGGGCATGCACCTTCTGGTCCGCGAAAACCGGACACTGGATGAACAGAATACAGCCGAAGACCTGGGACTGCCCGGTGCGGATATTGTTGTTCTATCCTTTACAGAGAGCGATCTGCTGGGGTTGCGCCACGCGGCACAGCAGATGCGCGCGCAGGTGCATGCCCGCTTACCATCCGTTCAGGTGACAAGTCTGGCCCGCCTGCGGCACCCCATGTCGATCGACCTGTATGTGGAAAGTACCTTGCAGGGTGCCAGATGCGTGGTGGTGCGTCTGCTGGGTGGGCTGGATTACTGGCGTTACGGGGTGGAGGAGCTGGCTGCGTGGGCGCGCGAGCAGGCTGTGCCCGTCGTGTTTCTGCCCGGTCATACCGGGTGCGGTGGGTCTGGGCAGCCAGCAGGCGGTACGGTGGAAGATACCCGTCTGGCCGAACTGTCCTACGGTGTGCAGGCCGCCCAATGGCAACGCCTGAACGGCTTTTTTGCCCAAGGTGGGCCGGATAACATGGCCGCAGCCCTGCGGCTTATGTCAGCCCTTGCCGGATATGGGGAGGATGACGGCACACAGCCCGAGCCTCTGCCCACATGGGGTGTTTATCGTACGTATCCGGCAGCCGGTGAGCAGGCGGTTTGTTCGGCCGTGCTGGTTTTTTACCGAGCGCACCTTCAGGCATCGGACATGGCGGGGGTGGAACGGCTGGCCGCGGTGCTGGCCGGGCAGGGCTGCACCGTGGCGGTGCTGTTTGTGACATCCCTCAAGGACCACGGCGTTGCGCAGGGTGTTGCTGAGTATTTGTGCCGCACAAAGCCCGATGTGGTGTTGAATGCCACCTGTTTTTCCGCTCGTGGGGGGCTGGGGAGTTCCCCGCTGGATGCGGCGTGTGCGCCTGTTTTGCAGGTGCTCCAGCCGGGCTGTACGCAGGTCTTGTGGGCTAAAAGCGCACGCGGGCTGGGGCGCTCGGACCTTGCCATGCAGGTTGTTCTGCCAGAACTTGATGGAACAATCGCCACATTTCCCATTTCCTTCCGTCAGGAGGCAGCTCCGGGGCTGCCTGCCCAGCGCGTGGCGTATGATGCCGGCATTGCCATGGTGGCGGCACGGGCCAAGGCATGGGCGCGGTTGCGGCATACGCCTGTAGAGCAAAAACGGGTTGGTATTGTACTCTCGGACTATCCCGGCGCAGGGTTGGAGCAGGGCAGCGCGCATGTGGCCCATGCCGTTGGTCTGGATGGTTTTGCCAGCCTGCACAACATTATGGAGCATATGCAGCAGAAGGGGTACCAACTGGGGGAGCAGCCGGCGCCAGCCGCGCAGGAACTGGCCCGCCTTATGGCTCAATCCCCCCCGCAGGCTGTTTTATCTCTGGCAGATTATAAAGCTTTAAGCGCGGAACTGCCGCCGGACTTTATGGCCACCATTGCGGACGCATGGGGCCCGCCAGAGCAGGATGCAGCGGTCAGGGATGGCGCATTCCACCTGCGTTATGTGGCTTTGGGTGCCATAACCCTTGCCGTGCAGCCCGACCGAGGAAAAACCGCAGAGCGTAAAGCCACTTATCACGACCCGGACCAGCCACCGTGCCACGCCTATGTGGCGTTTTACCTCTGGCTACGCCGCAGCCAAAAACTGGATGCACTGGTGCATCTGGGCACACACGGCACGCTGGAATGGCTGCCGGGCAAGGCAACGGCTCTTTCCCCGCTCTGTGCGCCTGCGGTGCTTACGGGGGATATGCCGGTCATTTACCCCTTTATTGTCAATAATCCGGGGGAGGCGGCTGCCGCCCGCAGGCGTCTGGGTGCCGTAACCATCGGGCATATGACGCCCCCGGTCATGCAGGCCAGCCTGTCGGGCGAAATGCAGGAACTCGAACGCCTGATTGATGAATACGCAGAGGCCGATGGGCTGGACCCCCGCCGTGGTGCCCTGCTGCGGGCGGATATTCTGGAGCGTGCAACCCGCACGGGTGTTCTGGCCGAAAGTGGTGTCAGGCCCGGAGAGTTGGATGAGACAGAAGCACTGGCACGGCTGGATGCGTATCTGTGCGATGTCAAGGACCTGCAAATCCGTGACGGGCTACATGTTTTTGGCAAAACAGCACCGCGCTGCACGGCTCTTGTGCAAACCATTGCACAGGCCTGTGCCCGGCAGGGGGACCAGACATTTGTAGCCGATGTTACGCAACGCATAAAGCAGTGCGGCACGGCGGAAATGCACGCCCTGCTGGCAGCTCTGGCAGGGCAGCCGGTGGCAGCTGGGCCCGCTGGCGCCCCCACGCGTGGGCGTATTGACGTGCTGCCAACCGGGCGCAACCTTTTTACCGTGGACCCGCGCGCCCTGCCAACGCCGTCTGCCGTGGTGCTGGCGACCCGGATGGAGCAGGTCCTGCTGACCCGCCATCTGCAGGAACACGGCGAACCCCTGACCAGACTTGTTATGGATATGTGGGGCTCAGCCAGCCTGCGCACGGGGGGGGAGGATCTGGCTCTGGCCCTGCGCCTTATGGGGGTAGAGGTGCAGCGCACTGCCAGCACGGGCCATGTGTGCGGGTTTGAGGTTATTCCCCTCCCCGTGCTGGACCGGCCTAGGGTGGATGTCACGCTCCGTATTTCCGGCCTGTTCCGGGATGCCTTTGGCGAGCAGATTGCCCTGTTCGATCAGGCGGTCAGCGCAGTTGCCGCCCGGCGTGAACCTGATGACTGGAACCCCCTTGCAGCACAGGCCCGTGGGCTGGAAGGGGAGGCCCGCAAACGGGCTACCGCACGTATTTTTGGTGCTGCCACAGGAAGTTACGGTACCGGGGTGGAGGACCATCTGCTCCACGGCACATGGCATAACCGTGAAGAACTGGGGGCCGCATGGCTGGAAGGTTCCTCGTGGATGTATGGTGGCGGGCGGGATGGCACGCGTGATCAGGCAGCCCTGTCCACCCTGCTGGGGCGGGCAGAAACTGTCCTGCACGTGCAGGACAATGCCGAAACCGACTTGCTGGAAAGCCCCGATATTGCCGCGCATGAAGGGGGGCTGGCCGCCGCCAGTCACATGGCGGGGGGCGCACCTGCGGTTCTGCACGGAGATACCTCCCGCCCACAATCCCCCCGCCTGCGCGGCACAGCAGATGAGGTCGCCCGCATTGTGCGGGGCCGTCTGGCCAACCCGCAATGGATAAAAGGCATGCAGCAGCACGGATATGCCGGTGCTGCCGAACTGGCACGCGGGCTGGACGCGCTGCACGGTTTTGCCGCCACCATGCCCCAGCGTTTTGACCCGCAGTTTGATCTGGTGTTTGCCGCAACACTGGGGAATGCGGAATGTGATGATTTTTTACGCCAGGCCAACCTTGCGGCAAGGGAGGCCATGCGCCAGCGCTTCAAGGAGGCCATGCGGCGTGGTCTGTGGCACCCACGCGGTAACAGCGTGGCCTGTGTGCTGGATGAGGGTGAATAACGCATGACAACACGGGCCATTATGGTCGCTGCTCCACGGTCTGGCGGGGGCAAGACAACGCTTACACTGGCCCTGCTGGCAGCGTTTGGCAGGCGGGGTTTGCGGGTTGGCGCGGTCAAAACCGGGCCGGATTACATAGACCCGGCTTTTCATGCCGCCATTACGGGCCGTCCGGGCCTTAATCTGGATAGCTGGTGCATGCCCGATGCCCTGCTGGGCCGTGTTATGCAGGCGGCCTGTCAGGATGTGGATATTCTGGTCGTGGAATCGGCCATGGGGCTGTTTGATGGCTTATCCCTGCCCGACGGGCAGCGGGGGGCGCCGTCCGATATTGCTGCGCATTTTGGTATTCCGGTTCTGCTTGTGCTCGACATGTCGGGGCAGGGGCAGTCTGTGGGGCCAATCGCCAAGGGGTTTGCGCAGTGGTCCCCCCATGTGCAGGTGAGCGGGGTTGTGCTCAACCGTGTGGCCTCCCCCCGGCATGAGCGGCTGGGGCGTGAGGCCGTGCAGGCCGCGCAGCTACCCGTTTATGGCGCATTGATGCGGCAGATGGGGCAAACCCTGCCAGAGCGGCATCTGGGGCTTGTGCAGGCGCGTGAGCACGGGAACCTCGCTGGCTGGCTGTCCGATCTGGCAGACAAGGCCGAGCGGGAGCTGGATCTGGACGGTATTCTGGCTGCTGCCCGGCCTTTGCAGAGCGGAGTGGGGGAAGAACTATCCCAGACCGGCGTGCTGCCACCACCGGGGCAGCGGATTGCCGTGGCGGATGATGCGGCTTTTTCCTTCCTGTATGGGCATCTGGCCCTGTTCTGGCGGCAGGCCGGGGCGGAACTGGTGCCGTTTTCCCCTCTGGCGGATGAAGCCCCGGACCCATCCTGCACAGCCTGCTGGCTCCCCGGTGGTTACCCCGAACTCCATGCAGGCGTGCTGGCGGGGGCTGCCACCTTCCGTACCGGGTTGGCGCATTTTGCCCGCACACGGCCTGTGCACGGCGAATGTGGGGGCTTTATGGTGCTGGGGCAGGGGCTGGAAGATGCACAGGGCGTGCGGCATGGCATGGCAGGTTTGCTTGGCCACAGCACGTCTTTTGCGCGACGCAAGTTGAATCTGGGCTACCGTGAGGCCACTCTTGTAGCCGATGGTGTTCTGGGTGCGCGTGGGGCGCGTTTGCGCGGGCATGAGTTCCATTATGCCACCGTGCTGGAGGGGGGGCAGGATGCCCCACTGGCCAGTCTGCGCTCTGGTATAGGTGAGGAACTGGGGATGTGTGGTGGCCAGCGTGGGTTTGTGTCTGGCTCCTTTTTCCATGTGCTGGCCAGTGCGCCAGAGCCGATCACCATGTCTTGCGGCTGAATTAAGGGGGTGGTGGTGTGCCCGGCTTGTCGGCAAAGTGTCTGGGGCAGGTCGGGGCCGGTTTGTCTGGCCCGTCTGGTCGGTGTGAACAACGGACAGAGATGAAAAGAGGAGACAGGCCATGCAGTCTTTTCCTGTATTGCTGGTAAGGCATGCTCCCGTGCTGCTGCCTGAAGGTGTCTGTTACGGCAGGCAGGATGTGGCGTTGCGTCCGGGATGGGAAAAAATCGTGTCCGGGCTTTCTGTTCTGGCCAAGGGGGCGGTCTGCCGTGTGCTGTATAGTTCGCCAGCACAGCGCTGCCGGGATATGGCGCAACGTCTGGCATTGGCAACCGGTATGGAACTGCGGGTGGACCCAAGGCTGGCCGAACTGGACTTTGGCCGTTGGGAAGGGCTGCGTTGGCAGGATATTGAGCGCAGGCAACTGGATGAATGGGCTAGGGACCCATCCAGCTTTGCCCCGCCGGAGGGGGAGAGCGGTCTGGCGCTCTGCCACCGCATTACCGACTTCTGGCAGGATATGCACCGTAAGGGGGAGGCCGCGTGTGTGCTTTCACACGGCGGGCCGTTGCGTATTCTCAGCGCACTGGCGGCGGGGGAGCAGCCGGAACTGCTGGCTCCTTCCATGCCGCAGGGTTTTGCCCGGCTGTTTATGGTGGAGCAGGCCGCTACCCGCCCGGCCCTGCACCCTGTTGGGTGAGCCGACCGTACACACGTATCTGACAGACAGAGAATACCAAAACCATGAGTAACGAGCAGCACAATACGCCAGAGCACGACGCCGAACGCCATAAGGAAAAAATGCGCAAACGCAAGGCTGTGCAGGATAAGGAGGTCGCCAGCAAAACCGGGGAAAAAGGTCTGCTGCTGGTTAATACAGGGCCGGGCAAAGGCAAGTCCACGGCAGCCTTTGGGCTTGCTCTGCGCATGCTGGGCTATGACCGGCGCGTGGTGGTGGTGCAGTTTATCAAAGGGGCATGGCATACGGGTGAGCGCCGGGCACTCGAACGCTTTGGTGATCTGGTGGAATGGCACAGCATGGGCGAAGGGTTTACGTGGGAAACACAGGACCGCGCGCGGGATGTGGCGGCGTGCGAACGCGCATGGGCCGTGGCGGTGCAGGCACTGGCCCGGCCGGATGTTGCCCTTGTGGTGCTGGATGAACTGAATGTAGCCCTGCGCTACGAGTATCTGGATATAGAGCGGGTTCTGACGGATATTAACGCCCGGCCACAAAGCCAGCATGTTGTGGTAACGGGCCGTAACGCCAGACAGCCCATGCTGGACGCGGCTGATCTGGTCACGGAAATGACATTGGTCAAGCACCACTTCAAGGCCGGGATCAAGGCGCAGGAAGGCGTGGAGTTTTGAGCGCTCGCGTTCTTATGGTGCAGGGCACAGGCTCAAGCGTTGGCAAATCCACACTGGTTGCAGGGCTGGCGCGGGCTCTGGTGCGGCGGGGGATGCGGGTATTGCCCTTTAAGCCACAGAACATGTCCAACAATGCCGCCGTTACACTGGATGGTGGAGAAATCGGGCGGGCACAGGCCCTACAGGCCCGAGCCTGTGGTGTGCCGCCCATGGCGGATATGAACCCGGTTTTGCTAAAACCACAGGGCGAGACTGGGTCTCAGCTTGTTGTGCGTGGCCAGCGGGTGGATACGGTGGAGGCCCGGCATTACCAGAGCCGCAAAGAGCAGCTTATGCCGCAGGTTCTGCAAAGTTTTAAAAATCTGGCGGCCAGTGCGGATATTGTTCTGGTGGAGGGGGCGGGGTCTGCCTCCGAAGTTAATCTGCGGCGGCATGATATTGCCAATATGGGCTTTGCCCGTGCCGTGCAGGCACCTGTTGTGCTGGTAGGGGATATTGACCGAGGCGGCGTGATTGCCAGCCTTGTGGGCACACAGGTCGTATTGCAGCCAGAAGATGCAGAGCGGATCAAGGGGTTTGTGGTCAACCGCATGCGTGGGGACCCGACCCTGTTTGCCGATGGTATGCAGTTTGTTGCCCAAAAAACCGGCTGGCAGGCGCTTGGGTTGGTGCCTTACCTGCCTGATGTACACGACCTGCCCGCTGAGGATGCCGCCGACCTCATGGACACTTTGCGGGCAAGGCGGTTGCAGGGACGAGTGGGGGATACGCAACCAGAACCCCGCTTACGCGTGGTTGTGCCCATATTACCTATGATTGCAAATTTTGATGATCTGGACCCGCTCTGTGCCGAACCGGGGGTCGAGGTTATTCCTGTTATGGAAGGGGAGGCCCTGCCGCAGGCCGATGTTATTCTGCTGCCCGGTTCCAAAGCTACTCTGGCGGATCTGGCGTGCCTGCGCGCGCGTGGCTGGGCCGGGCGTATTGTAGAACATGCACAAAAAGGCGGTGTGGTTATGGGTATTTGCGGTGGCTACCAGATGCTGGGCCATAGCGTTGCCGACCCGCACGGCACGGAAGGCCCGCCCTGCACGGCGCAGGGGCTAGGGCTGTTAACCATCCACACCGTTCTGGGGGATGATAAAAAACTTGAATATGGCAAGGGTTTTCTGGCTCAGGGCGGTCAGCCCGTTGCAGGGTACGAAATGCATCTGGGGCACACCCACAGGCCGGAGGGCTTTACCCCTCTCCTGTGGTTGAACGGGCAGGCCGAAGGGTGCGTGTCGGGGAATGGCCGGGTCTGGGGCACATACCTGCATGGCGTGTTTACACACCGTGCGGCCCGGCTGGCCTTGCTTGAACGTGCTGCAGGTGCTGCGTTTGCACCAGAGGGCATATGGGCGCAGGCCGGGCAGACCCTGCCGGACACGCATGATGGTGTGGTGGATGCCGCACTGGACCATCTGGCTGACCATCTGGAACGGCATATGGATATAGACGCTCTTCTGGCACTGGCCAGTCTGCCGGTTTACGCTGCGTGATGGCAAAGGGGTGTATGCCCCGCACTGTACGGGCTAGCGGGCAATCCATTTGCGGCGTGCGGGGTTGCGCTGTTCCCAGCCACGGCGTTCCAGCTCGGGAGAGCTGGCAGGTTCCAGCGGATAGCCAACGCACAGATAGGCCAGAAACTGCCATTCCGGGTTAATGCCCAGCACCCTGTTGGCCTCTTTTGGGTCCAGAATGGAAACCCAGCCAACACCAATGCCCTGCGCGGTTGCTGCAAGCCAGAAGGTATGAATGGCCATAACGGCGGACCATGTGGTGGTCTGGGGCATGGTGCCCCGGCCCAGTCCGCGGCCTTGCGTAGGGTTGGTTTCACAAAAAACGGCAATATGGTGGGGAGCATCGTCCAGCCCGGCCAGTTTGAGCGATGCGTAATGCTGGGCGTCGTCCCCGCCTCGTCCGGCCAGTTCACGCGCATTGCTGTGAGCAAAGTTCTCACGGATCGCATGGCGGCGGGTCGGGCTATCCACTTTTACAAAGCGCCACGGCTCGCTCAGCCCCACGGAGGGGGCCAGACAGGCGGTTTCCAGCAGGTGTGTCAGGGTACGGTCGGGGAGCGGGTCTGTCCGGAAATGGCGCACATCCCTCCGCCATGTAAAAAGCTGCTCAAGTTCGGCTGCAAAAGCGGGGGAAAAGGAGGGTGCATTCATGCCCCTATCATGCCGCCAAGTGCAGCGCACAGCAACCCGGCAATAAGCACGCCGCATGCACGCCGGTACAGGCGCAGCCCACGCTCCAGATCAGCCACACCGGCCCCTGATGTGCCGCTGCCAATCCATGGGTCTTTGGTCATTTTGCCGCCATAGGAGCGCGGGCCTGCCAGCAGGGTGTTCAGGGCTGCGGCCATGGCGGCTTCCGGCCAGCCTGCATTGGGGGAGCGGTGGTGGGGGGCATCGCGCTTTATGGTCCGCCAGATATGGGTCCATTGCTGCCGTGGAGCGGCCAGCATCAGGCACAGCGCAGCCAGACGGGAGGCAGGCAGGTTGATCAGGTCATCCAGTTTGGCCGCAGCCATGCCAAAGGCTCTGTAACGGGGGTTAAGATGGCCGATCATGCTATCGGCTGTGTTGACACATTTGTAAAAAACCGCCCCCGGCAGGCCAAACAGGGCGGTCCAGAACAACGGGGCCACAATCCCGTCCGAAAAGTTTTCGGCCAGACTTTCCAATGCCGCGCGCACAACTGCGGCTTCATCCAGTGCGCTGGTGTCACGCCCTACAATCATGCTTACGGCTTTGCGGCCAGCAGACAGGCCATTGTGGCGCAGGGCTGTGCCCACAGCCTGCACATGCACCCATAGCGAGCGCTGTGCCACAAGCGTGCTGGCCAGCCCTGCCTGCACAAGCAACATGACAGGGGCAGGCAAAAGAGTATAACCCACCCCAAGCAGGCCGGCTGTAAGGGTAACGGGTATGGCAATAATCAGGGCCAGTGCCACAAACCCCAGTAACCGCCGTGTGCGCTCGGATGTGTCCATCCTGTTCAGCACATGTTCGAGCCGGTCGATCAGCGCGCCAATCCACATAACGGGGTGGCCGATCATGTTTAGCAGGGGGGCGGGGTAACCCCAGGCGGCTTCCATGCCAGCGGCAAGGGCTGCCACTGGCAGGGTGATGGAGAGGGGGAAGAACAGCATGGGGGCGGGTATGAACACTAGGCTGGCACAAAAGATCACGGACGCTACCATGCACCATGCAGCACCGCCTAACGGTTTGTCCTCCACAACAGGTGCAGCAGAACTGCCGGTGCCCAGCCATGGCGGGCAGGTGCAGGCTGTCATGCGGCATTTTGTGGGTGCGCCGGAGCCTTTTATAGACCTCTCCACAGGGATTAACCCCGTTGCATACCCGCTGGTCTGGCCAGACCCGAAAACCCTGCAACGCCTGCCCGAAGAAGGGGAGGAGCAGGCTTTGCAAGAGGTTGCCGCCCGTGCCTATGGCGTGCCATCGCCCGACATGGTGGTAACCGGGGCTGGCAGCCAGAGCCTTATAGCCCTGCTGCCCCGGTTGCTGGGGGCACGGAGGGCCTGTGTGCTGGGGCCAACCTATTCTGGCCACTGGCAGGCGTGGGAGCACAATGGTGTGCCATGGAGCGGCGTGGAGCACGTGCAGCAGGTCCGCCAGGCCGCACAACAGGCGGGAACGGCCTGTGTGATCTGTAACCCCAATAACCCCGATGGCCGCCTGCTGGACATGCAGGACCTTGCTACTCTGGCGGAACAGTGCGCAAAGGCGGGGAGCTGGCTTGTGGTGGATGAGGCCTTCGGGGATTTTGCCACCCATAGTGTGGCTTCCCTGCTGCCGCACCCGGCACTTGTTGTGCTGCGTTCGTTTGGCAAGAGCTACGGCCTGCCGGGGGTGCGGCTGGGCTTTTTGCTGGCGGATCCGGCACTGGCACAAAAGGCGCGGTCCCTGCTGGGGTCATGGCCGGTTGGGGCAGTCGCCCTTGCCGCGGGCACGCAGGCACTGGCCGATACGCACTGGGTGCAGCAGGCGGCGCAAAAAGCCCGTCTGGACCATGCAAGGCTGGTAGAGATGCTGCATAATGCAGGCCTTGCATGGCGGGGGCAGGCTACGTTGTTCACACTGGTTGATACCCCCCATGCCTATGGGTTGTGGGTGCATCTGTGCCGCCACGGCATTGTAACCCGCCGCTTTGCTAGGTGCTCCCATAGCCTGCGGATTGGCCTGCCCGCGAACGAGGCAGAATGGACCCGGCTGGCATGTGCGCTCAAGGCATGGCAGGTGGCCCGGCAGGAGGCGTAAAAAAGAGATGGATAGGGCGTGGAGTGGCGGATTTTAGCGCCTTATGGCTGCAAAAACCTGCCTTGTCATATTTTCATCAAACTGTTTGTCACGCTTTCCTCTTCCCTTTTTTGCGGCATGGTTCATAGAAGGAAACAGGCAGAAAAGGATACCGCCATGCAAGACCAAGACGAAGTGATCGTAGGCTACCTCATCCAGCGTGAAGATGCAGAGGGCGAACTGTCCTTCTGGGAGCCACGGAACGAGTGGCAGGAAGACCCCAACGAAGGCAAGCTCTACGAAAAGGTGGAAGAAGCCGAAGCAGACGCCAAAGCCCTGCAGGAAGGGGACGACGCGACCATTACGGTAGAACTGGTCTTTGAAGCAGACGACGAAGACTGGGACGAAGACGAAGAAGAAGACGCCCCCAAAGCCTGATAAGGCCCCTTGCGTGCCGCTTTAACAGGGCGGCACGCAAATGCGGGTGCTTGTATGCGGCAGGGCTTAGGCTAATGCCGCGTAAAAGCTCAGCAGCAGGCATTCCGCCACCACTGCGCAGCACCCCAGCACATCCCCCGTAAAACCACCAAGCAGACGTCTGGCGCATAATGCAACAAGTGCTGCCGTGGCGCAGCCGATGCCCGCAGGTGCCGCCATAAGTGCCAGAGAGGCCCACAGGCTTAGCCCTGCATGGCCATATGCCAGAACGCTCAGGCAGGCCATGACCCCCATCGCCACAAAAACCGCTCCCCACAGGGAAGGAAAGGGAAGGGGGGAGAGCATGCGCGCCAGCCCGTTGGCGCGGGCCGGGGGCACAAGGGCTGGCACCAGCAGCATGGCCATTCTGGCAAGGCAGGCGGTTGTGGCGCATACCCCAATGCTCGCCCATATGGGGAGTGCCGCCAGAGCGGCCGCACGTACAAGCAGGCTTAGCCCAAGGGCCATAACGCCGTAACTGCCCACATGGCTGTCCCGCATGATGGCCAGCCTGCGCTCTGGTGTGCTGCCACCACAACCATCGGCCATATCTGCCAGTCCATCTTCATGCAGGCCGCCTGTCAGGATGCTCTGGCAGGCAAGCGCCAGACCGGCGGCGGCAAGGGGGGGCACATGCGCCATACGGAGTGCAGCGAGCACACTGCCGGTTAATGCCCCGATCAGGGTGGCAATAACCGGCCAGCACCAGATTGATCTGGCCAGTGGCCAGGGTTGGGTGCTGTCTCTGTCCGCAGGTGGGGCCAGCCAGATGGAGGGCAGGCGTGTCAGCAGGCTCAGGCCACATGCAAGGTCTAGCCTGCGCCTGTCCAGCCAGTGGCCGGGCTGGGCGGATGTCATGCTTTTTCAGAAACAGCAGCTTGGGCAAAGGTTGCCATGCCCGTATGGCACGCAACCGCCGCCCGCAGGATGGGAATAGCCAGTGCGGCACCAGAACCTTCGCCAAGGCGCAGGCCAAGCCCGCTCAAAATGGGCCGCATATGCAGGTGCCGGGCCAGTCGGGCGGTATGGCCTGTTTCGGTCGGGCAGTGGGAGAGGGCGGTATGCTCCAGCGCATTGGGGCGCAGGTGTGCCAGAGGCGCCACCGCTGCGGTGCAGACAAACCCATCGAGTATGACAGGAATACGCATCAACCGGGCAGCAAGGGTAGCCCCCAGTGTTGCGGCCAGTTCGTACCCGCCCAGACGGCGTGCCACTTCCAGCGGGTGTGCCAGATGGGCGGCATGGTGCTGGAGTGCTGTGTCTATAACCCCGGCTTTATGTGCCGTGCCTGCGGCGTCCAGCCCGGTGCCCTGACCGGCCCAGTTTGCACCGTTCTGGCGGGTTAAGGCGGCGCACAGGGCAGAGGCAGCGGTTGTGTTGCCTATGCCCATTTCGCCCAGACAGAGCAGGTCGCATGTCCGGGGCACAGCGTTAAAACCGACCTGCACGGCAGCCAGAAAATCCTGCTCCGTCATGGCCGGGCTGGTGGTAAAATCTGCGGTGGGAACCAAGTTGTTAAGTGCGACTACCGCCAGTTCCGCCTGTGCCACGCGGGCAAGCTGGTTAATGGCGGCCCCTCCCTGCTCAAAGTTCTGCACCATCTGGGCCGTGACCTCCACAGGCCAGGGCGAGACATGGTGTGCCATAACACCATGATTACCTGCAAAAATGAGCACCTGCACGTGTTCCAGCTTGGGGGGCGCGCTGTGTTGCCATCCGCCTAGCCAGCGTGTCATCTCCTCCAGATGGCCAAGGCTGCCGGGTGGTTTGGTCAGCTCCGCCTCCCTTTGCTCTATGGTCTGCTGTGCCTGCAGGCTGGGTGGGGGCAGATCCGCGCACAGGGCCTCCAGCGCAAGCATGGAGGAAAACGGGCCGGGCTGGGGAGGGATGGAAGAAGAGGGCATGGTGGTAATTGTGTGCTGTTATGGAGGTTCACGCAAATGGAAACAGGGGCAGACGCGCGTATGCACAGTGTAAGGCTCGATCTCCACAAGGGAGGTGCCGCAGGTAGCCTGCTTGTGCTGGGTGGCGCAAGATCAGGCAAAAGCCGCTTTGCCGAAAATGCCATAACAGCTCTGCCCGGCCCAAGAATATACCTGGCCACGGGCCGCGCGTTTGATGATGAAATGCATGACCGCATTGCCCGGCATAAGCGCGAGCGCGCCAGTGCAGGCTGGCAGACGGTGGAAGAAGCCCTGAATGTGGCCGATGTGCTCCACCAGCACGCCAGCACCCCGGTTTTGCTGGACTGCCTGACCTTGTGGCTGACCAATCTTCTGCTCGACGGGAGGGAGGTGGAAGGCCCCACCACCGCCCTGCTTGCCAGTTTGCACGCACGCACCGCTCCGACGGTTATGGTGGGGAACGAGGTCGGGCTGGGTATTGTGCCCCAAAGCCCGCTGGGGCGGCGCTTCCGGGATGAGGCCGGGCTTTTGCACCAGCGTCTGGCAGCCTGTGTGGGCAAGGTGGTGTTTGTGGCGGCAGGGCTGCCCATGGTGCTCAAGAACGAAGGTGCTTCTGCCTAAGTTACGGTAAGGGGCCGGTGGCAGGTGGAGGGTAAAACGCCCTTTGCCCGGTGGCGCGTGGTCTGCCATTATGGCGCTGGCTTTTTTGCGGGCGTGCCAGCGCAGGGCGTAAAATGCAGCCAGACCTCTTGCGCACTCGGGCGGAAGATGGTGAGTGGCTGACGCTTGTGTGGGCATAACCGGGTTATCACCATACCCGTTCATTTTGGCTGAGAGATGCATATGTCAGAGACACCAATCAACACCCAGCTTCTGATCGCAGGACAGTGGCAGGATGCGGCCGATGGCCGTACACTCCCCATTCTGGACCCTGCCAGTGGCGAGCTTATTGGCAAGGTTGCCCATGCCTCTGTTGCCGATCTGGATAAAACGGTGGCCGGTGCCGCTGTGGGTTATGACGCATGGCGCAACCTGAGCGCATGGGACCGCTATGCGATCATGCGCAAGGCTGCCGACCTGCTGCGTGAGCGTGCAGATGCCATTGGCCGGATCATGAGCCGCGAACAGGGCAAGCCTCTGGCTCAGGCCGTGATCGAAATTAATGCCGCCGCCGGTGTGATCGAATATTTTGGTGAAGAAGGCCGCCGCCTGAACGACGAGCTGGTGCCCGCGCGCGTGCCAGATGTTGAACAGCGTGTGCTGCACCGCCCCATTGGTGTGGTGGCTGCCTTTACGCCGTGGAACTTCCCCATCAACCAGATTGCCCGCAAGCTGGGGGCAGCACTTGGGGCCGGGTGTGGTGTTATTGTTAAAGCTCCGGAGGATACCCCAGCCTCTCCGGCCGAGCTGATCCGCTGTTTTTGCGATGCGGGTATTCCCGCAGGGGCTGTGTCTCTGGTTTATGGCACGCCAGCGGAAATTTCGGAGTATCTGATCGCCCATCCGGTGGTGCGCAAGATTTCCTTTACCGGTTCTACCCCCGTGGGCAAGCATCTGGCCGCACTGGCTGGTGGGCAGATGAAGCCGGTGACCATGGAACTGGGTGGCCATGGTCCGGTGATTGTCTGCCGGGACGCGGATCTGGATCAGGCGGCCGAGCGTGTGGCTGCTGCCAAGTTCCGCAATGCCGGGCAGGTGTGCATCGCCCCCACCCGCTTTTTGCTGCACAAGGACATTGCCGCCGCGTTTATTGAAAAGTTCAAGGCCCAGATGAGCGCGCTCAAAATTGGCCGTGGGCTGGACGCAGGCGTGACCATGGGCCCCGTTATTAACGAACGGCGCGTCAAGGCACTGACCGAACTGGTGGATGACGCCCGCGCCAAAGGGGCAGAGCTGTGGCAGCCTGATATCGCACTGCCTAACAAAGGCTTTTTCTTCCCCCCGACGCTGGTGCTCAAGCCCACACTGGATATGCGGGTCATGCAGGAAGAACCGTTTGGCCCGATTGCCATTATGGATGAGTTTTCCGAACTCGCAGACGCCATAAAGGAAGCCAACCGCCTGCCTTACGGTCTGGCAGCATATGTGTACACCGGCTGTGAGCGTACAGAACGCCTGCTGGGTGAAAAACTGGAAGCTGGCATGGTGGCTATTAACCACCACGGTATTGGCGTGCCGGAAGTGCCGTTTGGCGGCATCAAGGATTCCGGTTACGGCACGGAGGGTGGCCCTGCTGCTCTGCGGGCGCATACGATCATCAAACTGGTTTCCAGCCTGCATCGGCCATCTGCTTACTAAAAGTATTTGGTTTTATCATCGGGTTTAAAAAATGCCGTGCGCTGGTGGAGCGCACGGCATTTTTGTATGTAAGAGACCGCTAAAAAATCAGAAAGTGGCAGAAAGACTGACGTTGAATGAACGACCCATGCCCGGCATGGGCATGCGTGTGCCATCGCGCTTTAAGTCGTATGTCAGAATACCGCCAAGAGGCATGTAGTAAGCCTGATTCAGCACGTTATCGATCCCTGCTGTCAGTGTCATCATTTTCCAGTTGTAGCTGCCGTTCAGGTTCAGCAGCGCATAGCCGGGGGTGCGTGGCTCGTTACGGAGTGAGTCCACTGTATCCTTGGCTTTGACAAAATTCATTTCTGCCCGGCCTGTCCACGGGCCTACGGTTTCGTTCAGGCCGAGTGTGCCGTTCAGGGGCATCTGCTGGTACAGGCCGGTATGGGTGACCTTGTCCTGCCCACGGACCCAGTTGAGTACGCCGGTTATTTCCCCTTTGCCGTAACGGCTTGTATTCCACACCGTATAATGGCCGGAGGTGTTAATGCCGTACATCTGGGCATTATGGTTTTCAAAAATATACTGGTTACTGTTGGCGCTCAGGTTTTTGACAAAATTGACGTTAATGTAGTTATGCACATAGGTGTAATAGGGCTGCACCTTCAGCTCCCACCTCTGGGCGGAGGTCGGGTCATGCCAGTCGAATGTTACGCTGGCCGTGTTCCCGATTTCGGACTTCAGGTTCGGGTTGCCAACATAGCCGTTGCCATCACCAAACCAGCCGATCATTTTGGAGGACATGCCTCCCTGCCCCCATGCGTAGCGCTCGTACAGGTTGGGCGCGCGGGATTTGCGGGCATAGCCTGCTTCTATGGTCAGGCTGTCTGTCGCTTTCCAGCGGGTCAGGGCGGTGACGTCAAAGTTTACGTCCGAGCGCCCGTGGTTAATGCGGTTGAAGTTGTCGGCGGCTTTTATGTCCGCAGCACTCATCATGCCGGTCCAGGAATAGGGCGAAACATTGCCCGTGTTCATCATGACCAGATCATTGCGCAGGCCAAGCAGGGTGGAAACGCGGGGTGTCCACTGGGCCTCCCATTCCGCAAAGTGGCCTAGCCGGTCTCTATGGCCGTTATTGATGTTGTTGAAGGTGTTCGGCCCCATCATCATGCTGCCAACAACGGGGGGCCACCAGTCCCGCAGGCCTTCATGGTCGAATGAGCTGCCAAGGCGGAGTGTATGCTGGCGGGCCAGCGGAATTGTGGCCTTTATGGAATAGCCAGCCGAGCGCTGGTCATCATTCATGGGCATGCCTTTTGTGGTGGAGTGTCCACCCTTGTCATCCAGCATGTTCATGGCGTGGGTGACGCGCTGCCAGTGGCCACGGGCTTCCAGCGTGCCCCAGTTGAAGTCCCCCACATATTTGCCGTTTACGTAGGTGGAGCGGTTGTTGGTCATGTCCATATACTGGTTGGCAAACCCTTCCCGCGGGGCGTCCTGCTGGCCAAAGGTCAGCACCAGCAGGTGGTTTTTCTTATGTATGCCAAGCGTTACGTCATGCGTGTAGCGCACGTATTCGGTCGATCCGACCTTACCTATGCCGCCCCCGCCGCTGTAGTCCTCCGACTGGTCGTAAGAGGCATTGTAGCGCAGGCTGAAGGTGTCGTTCGCAACGGTCATACTGCCTGCGGCGGAATAGCCGCCACCATTGCTGCGGTAGGTGCCGCGTGCGCGCCCGGTAAACAGGATTTTGCCGTGGCGGGCAAAGCGCGGGTCTGCGCGTTCCACATCAATGGTGCCACCCAGACTGTCCCCCCCATTGCTGACTGATGTCAGCCCTGCAATGGCGGTTGCGGTCTCCACACTGTCAGGGTCGATGTAAGAGAGTGCAGGGTTCATGTGGTTAGGGCAGGCGGGGTTGATGCGCACGCCATCCACCACGGTTGCAACCCGGTCATCCGCCATGCCGTTGAGCACGGGCAGGTTGGCCAGACGCCCCCCACCGTAACTGCTGAAACCCGGCTGGTTACGGAAGAGAGATGCCGCATCCGGGCTGGAAAGGCGGGACATGCGAGCCGAGCTTTTATCAACCTGTGACGCACTTAAAAGGCTATCGGCCAGAGCGGCATCTTCCTGCGCGGTGGAAATATCCACCCGTGGGAGGGTCACAACAGTTGCGGCCAGGCCGGGGCTTGCGGCGCAGGGGAGTGCGCACGCAGCCATAAGCCACAGCCAGTTACGCTGGCTGCGGGCAAAAAATGGATAGGACATAAACAGAAAAAACCCTGTTCAAAGCATACTGAGTAAGGTCCCCGGCCAAGAGCATACGGGCGCAAGCGCGCAGATGCACCAAAGCGGGGAGTGAGGTTTCAGAAAGCCTGAAGCAGGGTAAGGGGGGGTCCACGGGAGGGGGGCAGGCCCAGAACGCAGGCGGGTGGCGCCCGTGGGGCGGAGGCCGCACTGCCACGGCGGATCCAGCGCAGGGCAGGGGCTGGCAGAAGCAGGAAAACAGCAGGCAGTGCCGCAAAAAATGCCAGTAATGGGCAAAGCGGGCAGCTTGCCTCATCATGATGATGGGCGGGATGCTGCTGCTGGTTTTTTTGCGCACTGGCCATGCAGTGCATGTGATGCATGCTGCCCCCGGGCATGGGGGCGCAGTGTGCCTGCGCAGTGTGCGGTTGTACCGCATGCGGGGCAATATCTATGCCTGTCAGCCGGATAAGCGTTGCACGGGGGAGCTCTTCTGGCAGGGAAAGCGACTGGAGCGCCATAAGCCCAACAAGACCCGCCAGCGTAACCATGACCAGCGGCCATAACAGCAGCGCGCGAATAATGGGGTTGCGACGGAACATAGGGCGGATCAGAAGCTTTTCAACAGTCAGAAGTACACAGGCACTTTGCCATGGTTGTGCCATGTTTGCGCTTTTATGAACCACCCTGTCAAATCAAACAGGGCTATGCCATAATTCAGGGCGGAGGCAGCACCGTGAGCAAATGGCATACAGACAGACAGGAACAGGTTGAGCCTGACCACAGGGCCGTGCCATGCGCGCCTGTGGAGTGTTCTGTTGGAGCGCTCAGGCAGCGCGGGCTGGCTATTGGGCTGTCTGACGAGCACAGGTTTGTCTGGCTGGTGGCTTTTGCCGTGGCGGTTCTGGCGCATGTTGCCATGACCGTGTGGCTGATCATGACAGTCTCCCCCCAGACGGGCACGCAGCAACCCGCTGCAGTTTCCATGCTGTTTGAAGCGCCCAAGGCACCATTGCCTGAAGCTGAACAGGCACAGGCGGGGCAAACAGCCCCCAAACTTCAGGCCCAACCCGCCCCGGCCATGGAAGATATGCCGGATATGGATCCGCAATCCCTTACTCAGAACGAGGCAGTGGTTCTGCCGCCTTCCGTCAGGGCTGAAGCCGAACATCTTCCCCCGGCATCTGCCGTGCCCAAAAAACTGGTTCAGCCCGCCCCGGCTATGCAGCACGACAAAAGTGTACAGGCCACCACCAAAGCGCCACCGGAGGCAGCGCATACGGGGGAAGGCACTACAACCGCTCATACCCATGCAAAAACGGATATGGCTGCAACAGGTGGGCACGCCGTGGCACCTCCCAGCGCTGCTGCTGCGGGGCAGAAAGGGGGCTTTCAGCTCTCCTGCTCTGCCCCCGAATCACACTACCCCGTATCTGCACGCCATTTGCATGAAGAGGGTGAGGCCGTGGCCGAAGTCAGTATCAACGCCAAGGGACAGGTAATTGCCGCAAGGCTGGTGCAAAGCACGGGGTATGATGATCTGGATGATCAGGCGTTGCAGACCGTTAAAAATCTCCATTGCACTCCCCCTGAAACGGCTGTGGTCACGGGCCGGATACCTGTTGGCTTCCACATTCAGTAATTAAGCTTGTGTCGGGGAGAATTTTACAGTAGGAGACTGGTCATTGCCTCTGTCCCGTTCGTCTAGAGGCCTAGGACACTGCCCTTTCACGGCGGCAACAC
>NZ_JOPD01000010.1:0-1421 GCF_002153575.1 Acetobacter sp. DsW_54 | reverse complement strand
GAGAGGGGGATCCCGCCCGAAGGGTTCCAGACATACTGGAAGTCCGGCTGCATGACCCACCAGGGCATGACCTGCGCCTGATAGGTCACTTCCAGATGGTTTTCGTTCCCCTGCCGGTGTGTGCCGGAGTCCCGGTCAAACTGGCGCTGCCCGTAAGAGGCACGGCCAATGCCCCAGCCCACGCCCACCGTATCATTGTCACGCCCCTTGAAGGGGGCCTTGAGGTTGATCCCCGCATCCACGGCAAAGCTGATCAGGTTGCGGTCACCACCATTGCCCGTGGCACGGGCAAACACACCCACAGACTGGGGAGACTGGAGCGAGGGACGCCAGATCATCTGGTCGATAATGCCGTAAACCATCCAGTTGCCACGGTCCCAGCGCGGGGTCAGGTCACGCTGGTTGGTGCTGCCGTTCAGCACCGCTGTTCCCAGCGAGCCCCCGTTCTTGTTGTAGCGGTAGTCTGCAAACTTGGCAGTGTCGTAAAAACCCCCCAACTTGTAAATACCGGGCAGGCCGGGGTCCTTGGTGACCTTGGACATGTCATCAGGCTGGGGGTTGATGGCATATTGCAGCTCGGTCATGAGCAACGCCCCCGTGCCCATGTTGAACTGGGTGCCCGAGGCATTGTTGTTGGCGTTCTGGCTGGTCGGGTCGTTGGTCTGCCCTGCATCCGAGCCTGTGGCCTGCTGGATGGCGGTGGAGTTGTAGCGGTTACCCGGCGGGTTATCATCCGCTGCGGCAAACATGACGGTAAACTGGTCCGTGGGCCGGTAGCGGATGCGGATGGCGGGGGATGCCAGCGGCCAAGACGGCCCACCCCCATACAGGTTGACCGATGGCGCCATGGGCCAGCCGAAGTTGGAGTTGAGGTAAAGGCTGCCGTAATCACTGATCAGGAATTCGGTATCCAGATCCTGCTGCCCGATCTTGACGTCGAGCTTGCCGCCAAGGAAGGACTGCTGGTACCACAGCTCGAACAGGCGGGTTGAGCGGTCTGCCTCAAACCCGGATGCGGGGTTGAACACGCCCAGATGATCCTGCGAGATCGAGCGCCCGCGCAGCTGGAGTGCGCTGATATTGAAAATACCGCCCTTGAGGCCGATGAGTTTTTCCAGGTCCACGGTCAGGGTTGGCATGGTCATGCCGTCATAGGCCGGGCCGGTGCCCGAGCCATTTGCCCCATCGGCTGCCGATGCTGTGCCGCCTGAGGTATTGCCCCACAGTTCATCCACTTCCTGAATGTCGAGCGTAATGCCGTGGCGGGCCATCCAGTCACGTGCGCCCCACATATTGCCCAGCAGGTGGTCGCTCAGGTCGGGGTGGTCTTCATCATTCTTGGAGGCAGCCGCTTCTGCCGCGCGCATGCTGTCACGCACCGTGGCAGGGTCAACCTCGGACACCAGAGGGCCGGAATTGCC
>NZ_JOPD01000009.1:0-125511 GCF_002153575.1 Acetobacter sp. DsW_54 | reverse complement strand
ATGCTGTCACGCACCGTGGCAGGGTCAACCTCGGACACCAGAGGGCCGGAATTGCCTAGACGCCGGCGGTCCTGCTCCAGCTGCGTCTCCGCATTCTGCGCAAACGCGGCCGTGCTGGAGAGTAGGGATAAAGCAAGTGATACAAAAACAGTTTTTGAAAATGCTCTGCTTTTGTGCCCGCTACCCGGTGGGGTGCGGCGCGGCGCCAGACAGGAGGTTGACATTGGGTTGCATCCTATATGCGAATAATTATCAAAAACACTAATATGGGAATGGGGGATAAGTTAAATATGTTTTAATTGCAACCCTGCAATACAAAAAAAGGGCAGGGATTTGGCACAATCCCTGCCCTTTTCACCAGAAATCAGAAAAGATTATTTCTGGGGGTAGTTAAACGTAAAGGTTTCGGTAAACGGTGCCCAAAAGCCGGGTGTACCGGTTTCCTTGTCTGTGTGGTGCAGGAAGCCGTTGGTTTCGGGCGAGCTGTAGCGGAACACAACCGTATAGGTGCCCGGGCCATCCATTTTGACATTGTTGGCGTAGTGCGCACCATCTTTTGCAGTCATGGCGTGCAGAATGCCTTCATTTTTCCAGTTGGACCCTTTTTTGGTCAGCGTGTAGTCCACGCCAATGTAGGGGATCCATGCACCATCGGCAAAACCCCAGGGGTTATCAGCAGTTGCATGCACGTCGGTTTCCAGATGGATGGTGTCTGCACCCATGGCCATGTCTTTGGGCATGGGGGCCATTTCCACACCAATCAGGTAGTTGGCGGCAATTTCCATATCATGGGCCTGCACGGGGCCACCAACGGGGTATTCACGCGCCATGGCCGGTGCGGCATAGGCGGCGGAAATGGCGGTCAGAACGGAAAAAGCTTTGATACAACGCTTCATTTCAGGTCTCTATGATCAGAAGTGCCTCAAGGCACAGGGTTGAAAAAGTGGGGTTTTATGGTGAGGGGGAGGGGTGTGGGCGGGTGCGCACAAAGCGTTCTGTTACCAGCAGGCATACAAGGGTCAGACCCCAGACCAGAATCTGGATCCCTGTTGGCCTGTCGGTGTAACCGGCAAGGGCTTTGGCCGTGCGGCCAGCAAGGCTGCCATCGGACAACAGCCAGGATGTATCCCAGATGTCGTAACCCAGTGCCGGAATCAGGTCATCCGATGCGAGCAGGGCCGCGGCCTGAGAGGCCATGCCAGCCGCCAGCAGGGAGACCAGAATATTGGTAACGGCAAAAAGATGCCGCAAGGGAATAATGATCAGCCCGCGATACAGGGCGTAAGACAGGGCAGCACCACCCAGAACGCCCAGCAGGCCACCGCTGAGCAGGGAAAACGCGCCAACATGGGTGGATACGGCAATACCGTACAGGAACAGGACAACTTCCATCCCCTCGCGCAGCACGGCTACGGCGACCACGGTTGCCATGGCTCCAAGGGAACGGCTGCCGGAGGAGACGGCAGCACCCATCTGCTGCATTTGCTGTGCGAGCTCGCGCCCGTGCTTGGCCATCCAGATGACATGCCAGGAGAGCATGAGCACGGCCAGACACAGAATGGCGGCGGAAAAAATGTCCTGCCCGTTGCCTGAAAATGCGGTGGAGAGCGCACCGGCAAAGGCTGCGGCAATGGCGGCGCCGGCCACACCTGCGGCCACACCGCCCGCCACCCACCAGCCGCGCCCGGCAATGCCCCGCGTTGCCGCAAGAACAATGCCAACAACCAGACCGGCTTCTATAACTTCACGGAAAACAATGATCAGACTGCCAAGCATGGTTTACGGCTTTGCTTCTGCTGTGACTGTTCCCTTGGCCTGATCGGGGTGATAGTCATCAAAAAAAGTATATTGTCCGGGGTGCAGGGGGCCTGCATGGACACGAATTTTTGAGCCGGGGACAATGATTTTTTCAAATTTCATGTCATAGCTCTCAAGCTCGTCTGTCGTGCTGTCCTGGTTTTCCAGTTCAATGATAAACCGTTCACCAGCAGGCACGCTCAGATGATCAGGTTCAAAATGATGATCTTTGAGTGTAAGGTGGAAAACGGTTTGCGCCTGAGCCTGTACGGGAGGAAAAAGATACATCCCGGTTAAAAGGGGGAGGGCCGCAAAAAGCCGTTTCATTTTCTGATTCTCCACTTGTCTTGACTGTTTGGGTTAGTGAGAATCATTATTAAAGTCAATGTTTATACCGATCGGTGAATTGTAAGCTCATGTCGAATCATCCTCTGGCTTTTATGCGTCTGCCAACCGACCTGCTTATGGCGCTCGATAGCCGGACGTTCCATTTCTGGTTCCAGCCGGTGCATTATCTGGTCAGAATGCTGCATATTCTGAGCATGGCCGGGTTTTTTGGCATGGAGTTGCTGTTCGCGCTTGCTGTTGTCCAGCAGATGGACAGGGATGCACTGGTCAGGCTTTCGCGCTTTATGCTGCGTCCTTTGCATATTAGCTATGCCATAGCCATGCTCACGGGCTTTGCCCTGTTTTTTTACGATCCGGTGCATATTGGCGCACGCGCCTATATTACGCCCAAGCTTTTGGCGCTGGTTGTGTCGGGGCTGCTGGAGTGGTACGGCCATAAGGCCCTGTACTGGCCGATCATGAAGGGGCGGGACGAAAAAGTTTCCTTGTGGTGCAAGGTGTTTTGCTTTTCTGCCTGTCTGGTCTGGGTGGTGGTGATCGTGTTCTCGTGCCTCAATACAGAGAGCGCACCCAAGGTATTCCTGCGGCATTATTTTTAACGGACGCGGTTAAAAAATATGGAGAACAGGCAAGCCTATTCTCCATATTTATAAATATTCAGGCAGTTATACGCCGGTATTCATTATTCGGCGGCAACATACACCTTGCCGCCCGCCTGCCGGAATTCCTCATTCTTCTGTTCAATGCCCGCAAGGCGCGCGGCGTCTTCCTTCAGGTCCTGGCTGATCCGCATGGAGCAGAACTTGGGGCCGCACATGGAGCAGAAATGCGCCGTCTTGTGCGCATCGCGCGGCATGGTTTCGTCATGGTACGCGCAGGCCGTATCGGGGTCGAGCGAGAGGTTGAACTGGTCCTCCCAACGGAAGGAAAAGCGCGCACGGCTCAGGGCATCATCCCGCAGCTTGGCTCCCGGGTGCCCTTTGGCCAGATCAGCCGCATGGGCGGCAATGCGGTAGGTGATTACCCCGGTTTTAACATCATTCCGGTCGGGCAGGCCCAGATGCTCCTTGGGGGTGACGTAACAGAGCATGGATGTGCCAAACCAGCCGATCATGGCAGCCCCAATGGCCGAGGTAATGTGGTCGTAACCGGGGGCAATGTCCGTTGTTAACGGGCCAAGCGTGTAGAACGGGGCCTCGTCACATTCGCGCAGCTGCTTGTCCATGTTCTCCTTGATCTTGTGCATGGGCACATGGCCCGGCCCTTCGATCATGACCTGACAGCCCTTGGCCCACGCAATCTTGGTCAGTTCGCCCAGTGTTTCCAGCTCGGCAAACTGTGCGGCGTCGTTGGCATCGGCAATGCTGCCCGGACGCAGGCCATCACCGAGCGAGAAGGACACGTCATACGCACGCATGATGTCGCAGATGTCTTCAAAATGTTCGTACAGAAAGCTCTCGCGGTGGCCGTTCAGGCACCAGCTCGCCATGATGGAGCCGCCGCGTGAGACAATGCCCGTTACGCGGTTGGCGGTTAGCGGCACATGTTGCAGGCGCACACCGGCATGAATGGTAAAGTAGTCCACGCCCTGTTCGGCCTGCTCGATCAGCGTATCGCGGAAGACCTCCCAGTTCAGTTTGCTGACATCCCCGCCCACTTTTTCCAGCGCCTGATATAGCGGCACCGTGCCAATGGGGGTGGGGGCGTTACGCAGGATCCAGTCGCGGATGTTGTGAATATTGCGGCCCGTGGACAGGTCCATGACCGTATCGGCACCCCAGCGGATGGACCAGACCAGTTTTTCCACTTCATCTGCCGCGGAGGAGGTAATGGCCGAATTGCCGATATTGGCGTTGACCTTGACCAGAAAGTTGCGCCCGATCACGACCGGCTCAAGCTCGGGGTGGTTGATGTTGGCCGGAATAATGGCGCGGCCACGTGCAATTTCTTCCCGCACGAATTCAGGGGTCACAAACTCGGGCAGGGCAGCGTTAAAGGAGTTGCCGTCCTTGAGCTGTGCGGCCGCTTCGTCCAGCGCCTTCTGGCGGCCCAGATTTTCGCGGTGTGCCACATAGATCATTTCCTCGGTAATGATCCCGGCTTTGGCGAATTCATACTGGGTAACGGGTTTGCCTTCAGCACCCTTGAGCACTGTGTGCGGGGCCGGGCAGGGCTGGACCAGATAGCTGCCCTCGGCCCCGCCGTTGTCTTCTGGGCGGATGCTGCGCGGGGTTGTGGCGGTCAGGCTGCGTTTGGCAAGCCATGCGCTGCGCAGCTTGGGCAGGCCCGTGCGCACATCAATTTTGGCGGTGTGGTCCGTGTAGGGGCCGGACGTATCGTACACCCGCAGGGGCGGCTCGTTGGCAGCCGGGTCGAGTGCGATTTCACGGAACGGCACGCGGATGTCGGGGTGCCCGTCGGGGCTGGAATACACCTTGCGTGACCCGCGGATAGGGCCAGTGGTGACCTGCCCGGGGGCTGGAGCAGCCGTGTTGGCCGGTTTGGGGTTGCCGCCCTGTGTGGGCTGTGTGGTGGTGGCAGACATGCTTCAAAGTCTCCTCAGGCGCGAGGAGGACAGGCCCGTCAATAAGGAGCGCGACCACTGCTGGCAACGCCACGCACAGGTTGGCGGGGCGTTTGTTCCTTAACAGGCACCAGTCCCTCCGCCGGTATGAGCCGGATCAGGTTCCCCGCCAGAACCCTATGTTGCTGGCGGCAGGGTCGCCACGGTGCCCTGCGATGGACGCAGTGCAAAAAGTGGCCTCTCAGTTCCTTGGCCCGGAACCCCCCTTGGTTATGTGCAAGCAGATAGCCAGAGGTGTGCCTGTGTCAAGCATTTACACCAATATGTGACCCAATGCGGGGGACAAACACGGGGAATGCATAAAAGGAATGGGGGCTGGGGCGGCTGTAAAGCGCTGCTTTTGCCACGCGTTTGGCAGATGGCATGCAACATCCCAATTACTATAATAAATAGAAATTAGTAAGATATGCAAGTTTTTTCGAGTATGTCATGATTGTGTCATGCAGACAGAAAGAAATAAAACGCTTGATGCGGTAAAAAATCTCGAAATATCCCCACGTGCTCATTACGTCTTGTGGATAGCGGCATTTGTGTCTGCCATATGCGGCGGTCTTTACGGATACGACACGGGAATTATTTCCGGTGCACTTCTCCTTATTACCAAGGACTTCCACTTAACCTCCGTACAGGAAGAAATGGTAACTTCGGCCATTCTGGTCGGGGCGGTCATTGGGGCTGTCGGGGTTTCCTGGTTTTCCGAGCGGTACGGACGCCGGATTTCGGTCATGCTGGTTACGGCGGTGTTCGTGCTGGGGGCCATTGCCTGTTCCTATGCCTCTAGCGTGACCATGCTGGTGATCGACCGCGTGTTCCTTGGCTTTGCGGTCGGTGGGTCCACGCAGGTGGTGCCGACCTATATTTCGGAACTCGCCCCCGCGGCCAAGCGTGGTAATCTGGTAACCCTGTTCAACGTGGCCATCGGCATTGGCATTTTCATGGCCAACCTTGTGGGCTTTACCATGCGGGACGCATGGGGCTGGCGGCCGATGATCGCCATTGCCGCCATTCCTGCGGCTGTGGTGTTCGTGAGCATGTTCTTCCTGCCCAAAAGCCCCCGCTGGGTGGCCGAGAACGAGGGCATGGTTTCTGCTGTCAAGCAGCTTGGGCGTGTGCGTACATCGCGCAAGGTTATCCAGCGTGAGATCAGCGAAATCCGCAAGAACGTGCTGGGCATGGATGAGGATGAACGGGGCTGGAAAGGCCTGCGCCTGCCTTGGGTGCGTCCGGCACTGGTGGCGGCACTGGGTATTGCGTTCTTTACGCAGGCCGGTGGGCTGGAGATGATGATCTACTATACCCCTACCTTCCTTTCGGATGCCGGGTTTAATAGCTCATCAGCTCTGCTGACCAGCCTTGGCGTTGCCATGGTCTATCTGGTCATGACCCTGCTGGGCTGCCTGTTTGTGGACCGTATTGGCCGCCGCCGTCTGGTGCTGATCATGGGGCCGGGGTCCGTGCTCAGCCTTATCGGGCTTGGCATCATGTTTGCCCTGCACCCCGATAAGGGCAGTGTCGGGAGCTGGATGATCGTTGTATTCCTGCTGCTGTTCATGGTGTTCAACTCTGGCGGTATTCAGGTCGTGGGCTGGCTGCTTGGGGCGGAACTGTTCCCCCTGCCCATGCGCGCGGTTGCCACCAGCCTGCACGCCGCCGTGCTGTGGGGGGCCGATCTGCTGGTGACGGCAACAGCGCTCTCGCTGGTCCAGCTGGTTTCCCTTGGTGGAACCATGTGGATTTACGCCGCGGTTAATCTGGCATCGGTTGTTTTTGTTTACTTCTGCGTGCCCGAAACCAGTGGGGCCACGCTGGAGGATATTGAGATGGCCCTGCGTGATGGTGAGTTTGTGCCACGGGCCGAGAACAACTACGCCATCCCCCAGTATGAGGTGGAGGAGGAGGACGCTGCTCCCGCCCCCATCCAGCAGGCCAGCAGTCCGGCCTGAAAAGTGCTTTAACCTTGCCCCCGGCATAAGCCGGTGGGGGCCTAACAAAAAAGGCCGGTCCATACTCTGGACCGGCCTTTTTGCATAAGCTGTTCAGGTTGTGGCGGCTTAGTGCGTGCGCGCCATAAACTGTTCCAGCCAGTGAATGGTGTAATCCCCGCTCTGGAAACCGGGGTCTTCCAGAATAGCGCGGTGGAGCGGAATAACGGTTTTAATCCCTTCCACCACAAACTCGTCCAGTGCGCGCTGCATGCGGGCAATGGCCTGCGCACGCGTGGGGGCATGGACGATCAGCTTGGCAATCATGCTGTCATAGTACGGGGGCACGCGGTAGCCGGTATAGAGCGCGCTATCCACCCGCACACCCAGACCACCGGGGGGGTGGTACACAGCCACAGTGCCGGGGCAGGGGGCAAAGGTGGTCGGGTCTTCGGCGTTAATGCGGCATTCAATGGCATGGCCGGAGAATGTGACATCTGCCTGCGTGTAACCAAGCTTTTCGCCTGCTGCCAGACGGATCTGCTCGCGCACCAGGTCCACATCGCACACCATTTCGGTAATGGGGTGTTCGACCTGGAGGCGGGTGTTCATTTCAATAAAGCAGAACTGCCCATCCTGATACAGGAACTCCAATGTGCCCGCGTTACGGTAGCCCATGCGCGAGAGCGCTTCGGTTGCCGTGCGGCCAATGGCATCACGCTGTTCGGCGGAAATGGCGGGGGAGCCTGCCTCTTCCAGCACCTTCTGGTGGCGGCGCTGGAGCGAGCAGTCACGCTCACCAAAATGGACCACGTTGCCATAGTTGTCGCCCAGAATCTGGAGCTCGATATGGCGCGGGCGGTCCATGTATTTTTCCATGTACACCGCGTCATTCCCGAAAGCCGCGCGAGCTTCGGTGCGGGCCATGCTCCATGCATCGGACAGTTCATCGGCGGAGTGGGCAACCTTCATGCCGCGTCCACCACCACCGGCGGCAGCCTTGATCAGCACGGGGTAGCCAACGCGGCTGGCCACTTCGTGCGCTTCTTCAAGGTTGGCCAGTTCCCCGTCCGAGCCGGGGACCAGTGGCACGCCAAGAGCGAGCATGGTGGTTTTGGCGGTAATCTTGTCACCCATCATGCGGATATGTTCCGCCGTGGGACCAATAAAGACCAGACCGTGGGCTTCCACCGTTTCGGCAAAATCCGCGTTTTCGGACAGGAAGCCGTAGCCGGGGTGAATGGCTTCCGCCCCGGTTATGGTCGCAGCGGACAGGATGGCCGCCACATTCAGGTACGAATCGCGCGAGGAGGCGGGGCCAATGCACACAGCCTCATCCGCCAGACGCACATGCATGGCATCGGCATCAGCGGTGGAGTGGACCGCCACGGTTTTGATCCCGAGTTCCCGGCAGGCGCGCAGGATACGCAGGGCGATCTCGCCACGGTTGGCGATAAGGATCTTGGAGAACATTACTCGATAATGGCGAGTGGCTGGCCAAATTCGACCGGGTCGCCCGAAGCGACCAGAATGGCCTTGAGCGTGCCACCCTTGGGAGCCTTGATCTGGTTGAAGGTCTTCATTGCTTCAATCAGCATCAGGGTCTGCCCTGCGGTCACGATCTGCCCTTCGCTTGCAAACGGGGGGGAGGAGGGGTCGGGCGTCAGGTAAGCCACGCCCACCATGGGGCTGGGCACCGCACCGGGATGGCGGGAAAGGTCAGCCGGGGCGGCACTTTCCACCACTGCGGGGGCTGCGGCCACGGGGGCTACAGGGGCCACCGGCGCGGGGGCTGCTGCCTGCACGGTTGCGGGGGCACGGGCCACGCGAATGCGGCGGTCTTTTTCAGACACCTCAATTTCGGTCAGTCCGGTTTCAGTCAGAATTTCGGCCAGAGCCCGAATGGCATCCGCGTCCACGAGCAGTCCGCTCATTGGTCATCCTCATCCAGAATAAGATCAGTCATTGCCTGCAAGGCCAGAGAATACCCGCCAACACCCAGCCCGCAGATAACGCCGCTGGCGGCGCGCGAAACGTAGGAGTGGTGGCGGAATGGCTCGCGGCGGTGAATGTTGGAGATATGGACCTCAATTACCGGCAGGTCCGTAGCCAGCAGTGCATCCAGCAGGGCGATGGAAGTATGGGTATAACCTGCGGGATTGATAATAATGCCTTTGGCCCGCCTGCGGCACTCCTGCACCCAGGAGATCAGCTCGCCTTCAATGTTGGTCTGGCGGAAGTCTATGGCCAGTCCCAGCTTTTCGGCGGTCTGTAGGCACAGCTGTTCCACGTCGTCCAGCGTTGCCCGCCCGTATACTTCGGGCTGGCGCTGGCCAAGCATGTTCAGGTTGGGGCCGTTCAGCACAGCAATGAGAGGTCTTTCCATGACAGACGGGGCCGTAGCACGATGCGCCCGCGTATCCAAGAGAAAGCGGCACGAAAAGTGGTCCCATACCCCCCGACCCTACATTTTGCCTTGGCTGCAGGGGGGGCAGGGTGCGTCATATTTTTGCCACGCGGGCGGGCAATACAGGGTGGGCTACCCGTAGTGGTGGTTGAAAAAGGTTGCCTTTGGGCTGCTAAAGCGCCCATTAGGGAATGGTCTATCACGGAAACGGAGTTAACAGGCGGATGTCAGCCCTGCGCCGGGCACTTCTTGGAAGTGTGTTTGTCACAACCTCTTTGTTCGCGCTCCCCGCAGCCCACGCGGCCACGGCGGAAGCACCAAGCGGCACTGCATGGGCCGAGTCCGTGCATAAGGCTCTTGCCGCGCGCGACGCGCAGGACGTGACCGATACTGACTCTGCCTCGGGCCACAAGGTTTCCCAAAAAGGGATGGCAAGCTGGTATGGCGCACGCCAGCACCTGCGGCGCACGTCCTCTGGCACAAGGTTTGACAAGAACCGCCTGACCGCCGCCCACCCCACTGCCCCCCTTGGCAGCAAACTGCTTGTGACATCGGAAGAGACCGGCCGCTCTGTTGTGGTCACGGTCAATGACCGCGGGCCTTACAGCCACGGGCGGATTATTGATCTTTCGCAGGCCGCTGCCGCGCAGATTGGCATGCTGAACTCTGGCGTGGCGCATGTGAGTGTGCAGGCTGCAACGCCTGAAGAAGTGGCCGCCGCCCCCGAAGTGGGCACAGTCCCAGCCCTGAGCGCACCACCCAAGCCGCAGTCTGGCAAGCGTGGGCGTCCGCTGCACCTCCAGCGCAAGCGCTTTGGTCACCCGTAAATAACAAGCACTTTATTGCCCCGCTCGGGCCGGGCGCGCAGCTTGTTTACAGGTCTGCGCGTGGTGCCTGCGGGCAGTCCGTGGGGGTTGCGGGTTTGCTGGCCAGCATGGAATCGGTTTCAGGCGGGTGAATAAGCCCTAGGGCATAGCCTTCCATCTGGGCGTTCAGTTCCGCCCCCATCAGCACCACCCATGCGGTGACAAAAAACCACATCATGATGGCAATAAACGCGCCCAGTGGCCCGTAGGTCGCGTTGTAGCTGGCCAGATGCGCCACGTAGTATGAGAACCCGAGCGAAGCCATGATCCACGTAATGGTGGAGGCCAGCGCACCGGGCAGCACCCAGCGCCATTGCGTATGCCGCTTGCGGTCCGGGCCAAAGCGGTACAGGGCCGACAGGGCCAGTGTTTCAAACGTAAACATGACCACCGGCCCGCTCCACCGTGCCAGAAACTCAATGGAACCGGGCGGGGTGGGAATATGCAGGATGGCGGGCAGCGTTAAAAACAGCGGCATGGCCACCAGCAGGGCCAGTGTGAGCACAGCCCCCAGAATGCCAGACAGGGTCATGGCAAAGGCGGTGGCCTGAAAAACCAGAAAATTCCGGTTCTCACGCGTGTTGTAGGCAATGTTTAAGGCCGACAGAATGGAGCGCGTGGCAGCCGAGGCAGACCACAACGCAACCGAGAGCGAGATGATCAGGTTTACGGTCAGGGAGGACGGGGGCTCGGCCACCAGTGTCTGCACCCGGTCATAGAGCAGGTTGAAGGCGCTGGGGGGCAGCAGGTTGCGCAGAATATCCATCTGCGGGGCCACGGTCTGCACGTCAAACACCAGCCCGTAAATGGAGATCATGGCGCTAATGGCCGGGAACAATGAGAGGGTGGTATAGAATGCACACCCCGCAGCCACCAGTGTGGTCGGCCCGAACACAAGGTTCTTGAACGTGTTGGAGACAATGGTCCGCCAGTCCTTGCGGCACATGGCCCACGGGCTGGCAAAACGCAGCTTGGCGACCTGCACGGGAGCACTCCCGGTACGGTGGGGGAGCGGGGAACGGTCCGACTGCCAGAGAGCCTGCATGAATCCAGAAAAATCCTTGATCTGTGGTCCGGCCCGATTGCGGTATCGGGCGCTCCACGTGCGCACCATGGATTCGGCCAGCGGGGGGCCGGTTGTGGAGCCTGGTAAGGTTTACTTCACAATGGGGCGCACAAAGACTTTGCATGAAAAAAGCAGCGGAAAAGCGTGAAGCAACCGTAATGTTTCCAAGTCTTATCGGGGGTTGGGGGAAGATGCCAAGTTTTTTTGTTTTATCTGGATTTTTTACTTGCGCTTGTGTCGGTTTGGCCGCATATGCACGCCCCTACGCAGCAACGCACGTGCCACTGGCCCTCTGAGGTTACGCAACGACGTCAAGCGTTCTGGCTAATCGGGACCTCTTTGCAGGTCTGCCTTTCGCTGGTCCGTTAGACCGTTTCGCAACGTCCTTCCCCGCTGTACAGGCGGGGGAGCCTGATACTGGGGGAGTGGGGACATGAATCCCAAAATCACCCGTTTTCTTGCCGAGCAAAAACCGGCAACGCCCTGCCTTGTCGTCGATGTTGACCAGGTGGAAGCCCGTTATCGCGCGCTGGGCAAAGCCCTGCCGCTCGCGCGCATTTACTATGCCGTCAAGGCCAACCCGGCCATGCCTATCCTGACCCGTCTGGTCGGGCTTGGCTCCTGCTTTGATGCCGCATCCTGGGAGGAAGTCTCCCTCTGCCTGGAGGCAGGGGCGGACCCCGAAGCCATTTCCTTTGGCAACACGGTTAAAAAAGTGTCGGCCATTCAGGCCGCCTACAAGGCTGGCGTGCGCATGTTCGTGTTCGACTGCCGCGAAGAGCTGGAAAAAATTGCCCAGCACGCACCGGGCAGCCGCGTGTACTGCCGCCTGCTGGTGGATAATTACGATGCGGAATGGCCGCTCTCACGCAAGTTTGGCACCACGGTCGAATCCGCCCGGGACCTGATGCTTGAAGCCCGCAAGCTGGGGCTGGACCCGTATGGTCTGTCCTTCCATGTCGGGTCGCAGCAGCTTTCGGCCGAGGCTTACGAAGCCGCCATTGCCCGCGTGGCCAGCCTGTTTACGGACCTGAGCGATGCCGGGCTGGACCTGCGCATGATCAACCTCGGCGGGGGCTTCCCCATCCGTTATCGTGAGGATGTGCCCGAGATCGATCATTTTGCCGGGGCGATCTGCCGCGCCATGACCGAGCATTTTGGCAATGCGCTGCCTGAAATGCTGGTTGAGCCGGGCCGCTTTATTGTGGGCGAAGCAGGCGTTGTGCATACCGAGGTGGTGCTGGTGAGCGCACGCGGTCGGCAGGACGGGCCACGCTGGGTGTACCTGGACATCGGGCGCTTTGGTGGTCTGGCGGAAACGGAAGGCGAATCCATTCGCTACGCTATTCGCACCGCGCGCGATGGTTCCCCCACGGGGCCGGTGGCGCTGGCAGGGCCAACCTGCGACGGGGCGGATATTCTGTACGAAAAAAGCCACTACGACCTGCCGCTGGACCTGTGCTCGGGCGAACTGATCGACCTGCTGGGGACGGGGGCTTATGTTTCCACCTATTGCTCCACCCGCTTTAATGGCTTTGCTCCCCTGAGCGAATACTACATCTGAGCATACGCCTTACGGGGTGTTTGCAAACGGTTTTCCCCTTCCTCCGCCGGGCTGTGCTGGCCCGGTGGGGGAGGGGTTTTTCTTTTATGCCGACCCCCTGCCGTAAAGACAGCCCTGTATTGTGCGTGCAGCCCTTTGCAGACGCCCCGATGCGCTTAAACATTGCCCCAGATACAGGCCCATGATCAGGGGTCTGGATAAAGGGAGTTATCATGACACGAATGGGTATGCTGCTGGGTACGGTTCTGGTGGCAACGGCTGTTGCAACACCTTTGTATGCACAGCAGGCACAGTCTGGTGCCGCCGCGTCCGGCACGGTTGCACAGTCCGCAGCTACGCAGGATTTCAGCCGTCTTTCCGATGATGGCAGCATGGCGTTCGAATATCTGACCCTCGCACGGAACGCCATTTTTGATGGTGATCTGGCCGGGGCCAAGGCCCTTATTGCCAACGCCCAGCAGGCACTGGCCACGGCCCGCTCGGATAACACCGCCTTCCAGAAAGCCGCTGCCGAACTGATGCCGAGCAAAACCGGCCAGTCCCGTCCCCGCCCCAATGCGCCCACAACGCAGCAGGTGGCATGGCTGCCAATTGATGGCGAGCTGGTACTGAACGCCAATGCCGAGGAAACATCGGAAAAAACCGCTGTTGTGGCGGCTGCCAACCGGCACCTCAAATCCGGTAATCCGGCCCGTGCGGCTGAAGTGCTGCGCGTGACCAGCGTGGATGCGGATTACGTTATTGCCGCCGTGCCGCTGGACCAGGTGACGCAGGACGTAGCCCGCGCAGCCAAGCTGATTGGCAAAGACCCCTACAAGGCCAGCGAAGCCCTGCGTGATGCGCAGGAAGCCGTGCGTTATGCCTCGGTGGATATTCAGGCCGTGTCCAACCCGGCTACCAATGCCAAGGCCGCTCCGGCCCCGGCAGCCCCGGCGGCTGCTCCGGCAAAATAAGCATACAGGCCGGTCCGCTTTGGCGGACGGGTTCAAAAAAAGGGGGGCGGCCACACAATGGCCGCCCCCCTTTTTTGTGGTGTGGCTTACTCCGCTGCTGCGCGTAATCCCGCCCCTGCGGCAAGGGGGCAGAGCGGGAGCGTGCCTGCAACAAATGCCCCCAGCAGTTCAAGGTCTGGCTGCCAGGGCAGGCCGTTGGAGGCCGCATCTATGGCGGCCGCGCCAAAAATAAGGGCGGGTGTGGCCAGCGGCAGGGTCAGCAGGGGGAGCAGCACGCCACCCCGCCGCGCGCCCAGCACAATGGATGCGCCCATTCCCCCGATAAGCGAGAGCACGACAGACCCCAAAAACAGCCCCCCCAGCAGCACCGGCAGGGCGGAGGAGGGCAGCCCCAGCATGACCGCAAGCGGAACCGCAGCCAGCAGCAGCGGCACGCCGGTTGTCAGCCAGTGGGCGGTTATTTTAGCCAGTGCCACCAGTGCGGGCGGCAGGCCAAGCAGGAGCAACTGGTCCAGAGAGCCATCTTCCAGCTCCGCGCCAAACAGGCGGTCCAGCGGCAAAAGGGCGGCCAGCAGGGCACAGACCCAGATAATGCCCGGTGCCATATGGCGCAAAAGCTCGGGCGAGGGACCAAGAGCCAGCGGGAACAGTGTTGCCGTTACTACAAAAAACAGCACGGCCCCCAGCGTGTCCGCCCCGTGGCGCAGGGCCAGCCGCAGGTCCCGCATGACAATGCCCCAGAACAGCCGGTTCATGCGTAGTCTCCCTCAAACGCGCCAAAGGGGCGGGGGTCGGCGGCACCGGGCAGGTCCAGTGCGCAGGTGTTGTCCAGCGGCAGGGGAACATGGGTTGTCGCGATCAGGATTCCGCCTCGCGCACGGTGGGTGGCCATGGCACGGCCCAGCAGGGTTATGGCGGCCGAATCCAGCCCCAGACTCGGCTCGTCCAGCAGCCAGAGCGGTGCCTGTGCGAGCAGAACGCGGGCAAGGGCGGTGCGGCGCTTCTGCCCGGCAGAAAGCAGGCGGGCGGGCAGGTCGGCCAGCGCGCACAGGTCCATGGCCTCCAGTGCATCGGCCATGCTGGCGCCGGGGCGGGTGAACAGGTGCAGGTTTTCGCTCACGCTCAGGCCGGGTTTTAGTGCGTCCTGGTGGCCAATATAGGCCACGCGCTCCGCATGGGCGGCGCGGTCATCAAAAATGGACTGGCCATTCCATGTCAGTTGCCCCGAATCCGGTTTGCGTAGCCCGGCCAGCACACGCAGCAGGGTGGATTTGCCCGCGCCGTTGGGGCCGGTCAGCAGCATGGCGTCCCCCGCATGCAGGGTCAGGCTTACGCCGTCGAGCACCAGACGGTCCCCGCGGAACACGCAAAGGGAGTCCGCCTCCAGCACCGTACCGGTGGGGGCAGGGGGGCCAGATGGGGCGCTGGCACGGGGTTCAGACTGGCTCACGGAGATGGGACTTCTCCTTTTTGTTACCGTAATCACACAAAAAGCGGGATTGCTCGCGCGGTCGTGGTCACTCCCCCGCTTGTGCCTTTTATTAGTGCCGGTATGTTCTAGCCCCAACGGGATATCAAGCCGGTTGTCCGAAGAGCGGACACGCACGCAACGCCGTGCGGAACAATACGGAACACAACGGTGTCCTGAACGCATCACCAGCCATCGGCTGTGATCGGGGAGAAAGCGACGATGAAATCGGTTGGCCACGACTCACTCAAAACAGGCCGCACCCTTGAGGTTGACGGCAAGACCTACCACTATTTTTCCATTCCCGAAGCGGCAAAAACCATTGGCGACGTAAGCCGCCTGCCGGTTTCGCTCAAGGTTCTGCTGGAGAACATCCTTCGGTTTGAAGATGCGCGCTCCTACAGCGTGGAAGACGCAAAATCCATTGCTGGCTGGTTGCCCAAAGGCAGCAGCACCAAGGAAGTGCCCTTCAAGCCCTCCCGCATTCTCATGCAGGACTTCACGGGTGTTCCCGGCGTTGTGGACCTTGCAGCCATGCGCGACGGTATTGTTAACCTCAAGGGCGACCCGCAGAAGGTCAACCCGCTGGTGCCGGTCAACCTTGTGATCGACCACTCCGTGATGGTGGACTTTGCCGGGACCGATGAAGCCCTGCAGGAAAACATCACCCTTGAGTTCGAGCGCAACGCGGAACGCTACGCCTTCCTGCGCTGGGGCCAGGAAGCGTTTGAGAACTTCTCCGTGGTGCCGCCTGATACGGGTATCTGTCATCAGGTGAACCTTGAATACATCGCGCAGGTGGCATGGACCGCCAACGTGGGTGGCAAGGACTACGTGTACCCCGATTCGCTTTACGGCACGGACAGCCACACGACCATGATCAACGGTCTGGGCGTTCTGGGCTGGGGTGTTGGCGGGATCGAGGCCGAAGCTGCCATGCTGGGCCAGCCCATTGCCATGCTTATCCCCGATGTGATCGGCTTTAAGCTGATTGGCAAGCTGCCCGAAGGGGCTACGGCTACCGATCTGGTGCTGACCGTAACCCAGATGCTCCGTAAAAAGGGCGTTGTTGGCAAGTTTGTGGAATTCTTTGGCCCGGCTCTGGACCACCTGCCCGTTGCCGACCGTGCCACCATTGCCAACATGGCCCCCGAATACGGCGCAACCTGCGGCTTCTTCCCCGTGGACGAACTGACGCTGGACTTCCTGCGCCAGACCGGCCGCGACGAACACCGCATTAAACTGGTCAAGGAATACCTGCAGGCGCAGGATATGTTCCGCACCGAAAAAACGCCCGAACCCGTGTTTACGGATGTGCTGGAACTGGACCTGAGCACGGTTGTGCCGTCTCTGGCTGGCCCCAAGCGTCCGCAGGACCGTGTGGAACTGAAGAGCGCCACCACCGCGTTTGAAAAAGAACTGACCTCCTCCCTTGGTGTTCCCGCAGCCGAAGCCAACAAGAAGGTTCCGGTCGCTGGCACCAATTACGAGCTGGGCAGTGGCGATGTGGTCATTGCGGCCATTACCTCGTGCACCAACACCTCCAACCCGGCGGTGCTGATTGCTGCTGGTCTGGTGGCCCGCAAGGCACGCGCTCTGGGCCTGACCCCCAAGCCGTGGGTCAAGACCTCGCTCGCACCCGGCTCGCAGGTTGTGACCGACTACCTCAACCGCTCCAACCTGACCGCAGACCTTGACGCCATGGGCTTCAACACGGTTGGTTACGGCTGCACCACCTGCATCGGCAACTCCGGCCCGCTGCCCGGCAACATTGTGGACGCGATTGAAAACAACAACCTGGTTGCTGTTTCCGTCCTGTCCGGCAACCGTAACTTTGAGGGGCGTATTTCCCCCAACGTGCGCGCCAACTACCTTGCCAGCCCGCCGCTGGTGGTCGCCTACTCGCTTCTGGGCACCATGCGGCAGGACATTACCACAGCCCAGCTTGGTACTTCCAAGGATGGCAAGCCGGTGTACCTGAAGGACATCTGGCCTTCCAACAAGGAAATTGCCGACCTGATTGCCTCGTCCATCACGCGCGAAGAGTTCATCAAACGCTACGCCAACGTGGGCAAGGGCACCAAGGAATGGCAGGGCCTCAAGGTTGCCACCGGGTCCGAAACCTACAAGTGGGACCCCAAGTCCACCTACGTGCAGGACCCCCCGTACTTCAAGAACATGGCGGTTGAGCCCACGGCTCCGGGCAACATCAGCGGTGCGCGTATTCTCGCCCTGCTGGGTGACAACATCACCACCGACCATATCTCCCCCGCTGGTTCCATCAAAAAGGACAGCCCTGCTGGCCGCTACCTGATCGAACACGGTGTGGAACCCAAGGACTTCAACTCCTACGGGTCCCGTCGCGGGAATGACCGGGTGATGGTGCGCGGCACGTTCGCCAACATCCGTATCAAGAACGAAATGGTGCCGGGCACCGAAGGGGGCTATTCCAAGCACTACCCCGACGGCAAGGAAGGCGCGATTTACGACGTGGCCATGGAATACAAGGAAGCGGGCGTGCCGCTGGTTGTGTTCGGTGGCAAGGAATACGGCATGGGCTCCTCGCGCGACTGGGCTGCCAAAGGCACCCTGCTGCTGGGCGTCAAGGCCGTGATCGCGGAAAGCTTTGAACGTATCCACCGTTCCAACCTTGTGGGCATGGGCGTTCTGCCTCTGCTGTTCAAGGAAGGCACAACCCGCCAGACCCTGGGTCTGAAGGGGGATGAAGTGATCAGCATTTCCGGAATTGACAAACTCACGCCCCGTATGGACGTGATTATGACAATTACAAGAAATGACGGTTCCAAGCAGGAAGTACCGCTGCTTTGCCGGGTCGATACTCTGGACGAGGTAGAGTATTATAGGCATGGTGGCATCCTTCAGTACGTCTTGCGAGGGATGACGAAAGCTGCCTGAGAACCCATCCGTTCAAGGTGAACGTCTTAATGCCGGCCCGGTGCAAACCGGGTCGGCTTTTTCTATGAATGACCCCGTAGTTCTGAGTGCGGAACAGTTGCACAAGGACTTTGGCGAGGGGGAAGTCCTGTGTGGCGTGTCCATGCAGGTCCGCAAGGGGGAGCTGGTGTCTATCATCGGTCCTTCGGGTTGCGGTAAATCCACCTTCCTGCGGTGTCTCAATTTTCTGGAAATACCCGACCGTGGCACGGTAACGGCCATGGGGGTGACCATTGCGCGCAATGGTGGCCCGTGGCGGAGCGCGGATGAGCATATGGCCCATCGGCTGCGGACCCATGTGGGCATGGTGTTCCAGAGTTTTAATCTGTTTCCGCACCTGAGCGTGCTGGATAACGTGATGCTGGCCCCCCGCGTGGTCAAAGGCGGTAACGCCGAAGCCGACCGGGAAGAGGCCATGGCCCTGCTGGAAAAAGTGGGACTGGCCAAGGTGGCGCAGCGTTACCCTGTCTCGCTCTCTGGCGGTCAGCAGCAGCGTGCGGCCATTGCCCGCGCTCTGGCCATGCGGCCCGAGATCATGCTGTACGACGAACCCACCTCCGCCCTGGACCCCATTGTGGCTGAGGAGGTGCTTAACGTCATGCGCACACTCGATGATGAGGGCATGACCCAGATTATCGTGACCCATGACATGCGCTTTGCCGAAGTCGCGTCCGATACGGTGGTGTACATGGATGGCGGGCATGTGATTGAGGCTGGCCCGCCAGAAGTCCTGTGCGTGAACCCCGAACATGAACAGACCCGCCGCTTTATGAGGACCGTCCTGTGATGAAGACCGCACAGCCCCGCCCTCGCCGCCTGCTGGGCGCCCTGTCTGGCCTGTTTGCAGCGCTGCTGGTGCTGGCAGCCGCCCCTGGCGCCGCCCCGGCTGCCCACGCGCAGAGCAAGCCGTTCCACTGGGCCGCCGATTCCTCGGCCGATGTGCCCTACACGTTCCATGACCTCAAAGACCAGAACAAGCTGACGGGCTTTGAATATGACCTGATGCAGGAACTCAGCCGCCATATGGGCGCGCCGCTGGACTTCATCAACAACGACTGGGACGGGCTTATTCCCGGCCTGCAACGTGGCCTGTACGACATGGTCATCTGCGGGATCGAGATGACCGATGAACATGCTGAAGGCATTGACTTCAGCATCCCCTATTACGTGACCTCCGAACGGCTGGTGGTGCGCCGCAAGGGCAAGCAGTTTACTACACTGGCAGACCTTGAAGGGCACAAGGTTGGTACAATCAAGGATACGCAGGCCGAGCGTATGCTGACCAACAACACCAAAATATCCCTGAGCACCTATGATGAAGAAACAGATGCCTTCATGGATCTGGTCAATGGGCGCACGGATGCCATCCTGATCGACGGCCCCATTGCCAAATATTATGGGGATACCAACCCAGACCTGCATATTGTAGGCGAACCCATTGGCCGGGTGCAGTACGGCATTGCCTTTGCCAAGGGCCAGAACACGGAACTGCGCGAGCGGGTGAACGCTGCACTGCAGGTCATGCAGCAGGACGGCAGCCTGCACCATATCCTGACACGCTGGGACCTGTGGACGCCAGAAATGGCGCAGCTTACCAACGACCACACCCAGCCCAACGTAACCCCCGCAGCATGGAACAACTATGTGGCCGAGTTGCAGGGCAAGGGCGGGTTGCGCGTCAAGCTTGAACGCTATGCCGGGTTTGTGCCCCAGCTGGTCCGGGCGGCGGGGCTGACCCTGCTGGTCTCGCTGTGCGCCATGGTTGTTGCGGTTGCACTGGGGCTTGGGCTTGCGCTGCTGCGCCTGTATGGCCCGCGCCCGCTGGCATGGCTGGCCGCAACCTATGTGGAGATTGTGCGTGGCACGCCGCTGCTTATTCAGGTGCTGTTCATTTTTTATGGCCTGCCTGAATTTGGTATCAGCATGTCCCCCTTTGTGGCCGGTGTGGTCAGCCTTGGGCTGAACTATGCGGCATACGAGGCAGAAAACTACCGCGCCGGTCTGCAATCGGTGGCCCATGGGCAGATGGAAGCAGCCCTTGCCCTGAACATGACCCACCCGCAGGCCCTGCGTTATGTGCTGGTGCCGCAGGCGTTCAGGCTGGTTATGCCGGTCATGACCAACGACTTTATCTCCCTGCTCAAGGATTCGTCTCTGGTCAGCGTGATCACTCTGACAGAACTGACACAGACCTATATCCGCCTGTCCTCTGCCTATTTTGACTATTTTGGCACGGGGCTGATGGTGGGTGCGGCCTACCTGCTGCTGGGTCTGCCCTTTGTGCGTCTGGCTCGTCTGGCGGAAAAACGCCTTGCCATGCCCCATACCCGCCGCCGTTAAGGCTGCGGGGCTGCGGCCATGCCTATAGCTTTAATGCGCTATAGGCATGGCCGCTTCTTGTTCTGTCTATGTTGTATCCAACCTAACCTTGCTGCAATAGGGAAGGTGATAAGCTCGTAGCCTGACACAGCATGCTGGTTACAGGGCGGGATGGTTGGAGCCCAGATTTTCGGCACACTCTGAACTGTCTCACCTGTTGTTGTCGGCAGCACTGGAGAAGGCTAGCCGCCTACACAGGAAACGGTGCCGACCTCCATGGATCTTCTTTCCGCACTTCACAGTTTTGTGCGTGTTGCCGCTACAGGCTCATTTTCCGCTGTCTCGCGCGAGACAGGGGTCAGCCAGCCTACAATTTCGCGCCATATTGCCTTGCTGGAGGCGCATTACGGCACCACGCTGTTTGCGCGTACAACCCGCAGCCTGACCATGACCGAGGACGGTCGCAGCCTGCTCCCCCATGCCTATGAAGTGCTGGAAATACTGGAAACGGCAGAAACCGTTCTGGGCCGCCGGCGTGCTTCGGTCTCCGGTCTTGTGCGTCTGGGTGTGACCACGGCCTTTGGCCTGTGCCTGACCCGCAGAATGGGCGAGCTGCTGGACCGCCATCCCGACCTGTCGGTGGAAGTGGTCATGCGCGACTCGTTTGGAGATCTGGTGGAAGAAGGGCTGGATCTGGCCGTGCGTGTGGGCGAAATTGCTGAGGGCACGCTCATCGCCCGCAAGCTGGGGCTGGTGCATAAGTGGCTGGTGGCGTCCCCCGCCTGCCTGCAACGCCACAACATGCCAGAGCACCCCCGCGCGCTCACGGAATACCCCGGCGTTGTGTATAATTACGGTTCCAGCCGTCTGGACTGGAACTTTGAGCGGGATGGGGAAGAAAGCGTGATTGCCCCCGCCGCCGTGTTCCGTGCCAATAGCAGCGAAGCCGTAATGTACGCAGTGGAAGCCGGTATTGGTGTTGGCCTGCTTCCGGCTTTTCAGGTGCGGGATGCAGTGGCCAGTGGCCGTCTGGTCCGCCTGTTTGCGGACTGGAACATTCCCGGCCTGCCTTTTTATGCCGTGCATACCGGCCCGCGCACCCTGCCGTTGCGGACCCGCACGGTCATGGATTTTCTGGTCGAGGTTTCAGCCGACCTGCTGCGTGATGGCGGGCTTTTGTCCCCCGTTCTGTAAGGGGGAATAAAAGGGGCGGCCCAGACAGTTGCTCCGGGCCTGCCCGACCTAGCCGTGAAAAGCCGGGTCAATGGCCTCTGTCGAGGGCGGGGCGTTCTGGGGCAGCTTGTTCTCAAACCCACGTAGGAGCGTTGGCACCCAGCCGCGTAGCCAGGTGTTGGTGCGCTGGACAAAATCCGTGACCGCTGCCGAGTCGGACATCCCCGCGCGGGACCAGTTCTCCGGCGCGCCCGGAACGCGGCGGGCTCCTGCTTCTGCCGGGCTGAGCAGCGTATGCACGCTCATAAAATCCACACCCGTGCCGGATTTGCTTTTTTCCACCAGATTCCAGCCTGCATCGACCAGAATGGGGGGCAGGTCAAAACCCATGATGGTCAGGCGCTGCACGGCGGGTGGGATGTACATCTGGTCACTCAGGAGTGTCTGCAGCGGTTCGTTGGACGTCAGGAACAGGTTGTTCACTACCCGTATGGGGGTGGTCATCCAGCATTCGCTGCGGTTGCCATCCTGCGGGGCGGCTTCGTTCATGAAGTTGAAGGAGCTGTGGCATTGCGCCTCAATCATGCTCATGGCGGCAATGGGCAGGGACTGCGTGGTGGCCTGCGCAATAATCAGCCCGGTTACAATGCCCTGAGCGGAGCGGACATACAGGGTTGTCAGCACTTCCCCGTGGGCCACATCATCCTGAAAGTTCACAACCGGGTGCCATTTGCCCGCAGGCAGGGGAAGCTGCCGCCCGGCAAAAACAACCGAGCCTTCAAACTGCGCATCCATGGGGGGGATGGAAACCGTGCGCTGGTCCTCATCGGGGTGCAGGGCATCGCTCGCCTCGGTGCCGCCGAGGGAGGAGGGGAGCATGTGCCGAATCCTGCTGCTGAGTGCGCCATAGCCCGGCACGCTGGAGGCTAGCCACGGTGCGGGGAACAGAACGGACAGTGTGCCGCACACGCCTGCGGTTATCAGTGCGGTGCGCCATAACGGGGCACGGTGCCACAGGCGGGTAAAAGCGGTCATGCGGTAGCCTTGGTTATGTGGGCGGCGTTGGAGGGTGGCTTGCCGGGGCAGGCGGTCAGGGGGTCAGGCGGGCATGCAGCCCGTCATCACGGTTGTCGGCCACTTTGGCGACAACCGTGCCATCGTCCTCCTTGACCAGCCGGACCATGGTGGCCCCCTGCTGGCGGGCAATAATAAGGGACTCGCTGATCATGTCCTCAATAGAGCGGACCAGATCACGCGCGGAGGCGGCATCCCCCATACGGCTCTGGCGGCGCATCACATCCAGCAGCAGGGAGGCGTCAATCCCGCTGGTTTCCACCTTCAGGCCGTAGCCTTCGATCATGGCTTCAATTTCCAGCGCGCCAACACGGGCAATATCCAGCCCACGCAGGGTGCGGAAGACAAAAATACGGTCCAGACGGTTCAGCACTTCGGGGGCAAAGCCAGCCTGACGCAGAGCCTCGACCGATTCGGCACGCATACGGTCGGGGTCATCATGCAGGCGGTCGGCAATTTCGGTCAGGGCATCGGTGGCAATGTTGGAGGTCAGCACAAAAATGGCCCGCACGGTGGAAATCTGCTGCCCGGTGGAGGCCTCGGTAATGTGGCCGTCGTTCCATGCGGTCAGGAACTTCTTGAACACATCGGGGTGGGCTTTTTCAATTTCGTCCAGCAGCACCACGGCATCGGGCTTTTCCTTCAGCCCGCCGGTCAGCTTGCCGTAGGTGTCGGAGCCGACATAGCCTTTGGGCGAGCCAAAAAGCTGGGTGGCGGCGTGGGGGCTGCTCATCTGCGTCATGTCAAAATGCAGCAGGGGGCGTTCGAGCTGGCGGGCCATCTGCTTGGCCAGGTAGGTTTTGCCCGTGCCCGGAGGTCCGGCGAGCAAAAAGATGCCAACCGGCTTGCCACGCACCTGTAGCGCCAGGCGGCGGCGGAGCTGGACGGCAATATCCTCGCACACCTGGTCCTGCCCGATCACGCGGGCACGCAGGTTTGCGGCCAGTTCCTCGGCGTCTATGGTAGTTTCGCGCTGTTCACGCGCAAGCATTTCTTCCAGTTCGGCGCGATTGGTCAGTCTGGCAAGAACGTCCATGATGAACCCCCGTCGGCGTAGTAGCCCTTTGCGGGCCAGATGTTCGGCCCGAGTTTCAAACAGCAGTCCCGCAACACTCAGCACAAGGCCGGATGCCGCCAGAACAGGCCAGGCAGATGCACACCATTGCAGCACATGGGCCACGGAATGCAGGGAAAGATGCAGGCTGAGCGCGATCTGGATGCTGGCAAGCACCAGAAAAATCACCATCATCAGCGGCATCAGCCGGTTTAATGCGGGGAGCAGACCCTTCATTGCGCGATCACCGTAAGTGCAAGGGTATCCCCCTGTTTATAAAGAACGGGCAGGGGCATGGGGCCAAAGGCCGTTATGGCGCCGCTGCCAATTCCCGCCGGGCCGGGTGGCGCTGCGGGAATAACCTCAACATGCCCGCTCACACTTATGGGCAGGATAACCGTTGTGGGCTTGGCCGTAAGCCCGACACTTTGCTGCCATGGGCCACAGACAAGGGTAATCATGCCGCCAGCCCCGGTGGCATCATAGACCGGCATGGCCACCAGCCGCACATCCCGCCGTTTGACCGCGGCCAGAATATCCGCCTGCTGCTGGGCGGAAAAGCTGGAGCCCGCCAGTGCCTGCGCCGCATTCTGCGGGGCAATCACATTCAGGGGCAGCCCCATGCGCTGGGAGTCGTCACCAGTAACGGACTCGGCGCCCACAGCCGGACCGGAGGTGTTTTTGCCCGCACCATAAAAGTGCAGCCCGGCCCCTGCCATAAGCACGCAGGCCGCCATACCAATAAGCCCGAGCCGCAGATTGGAGGGTTTTTCAGCCGTCTGGGGCTGCGGCTGCCATGCCGGGTCCGGCTTGTTCTGCATGATAACGGTCAGTCTCCTTGCCTTGGGTAGTGGAGCGTTGCAGATATGTCGCAGCCAAAGCAATAAAAGCATGTCTGTGGGTTGGCGCAATGCGCAAAACTGGTCCAGCCATAATTTATTTTTTATGGTCCATCGCGCACAAACAGGGGGGCTGTGGTTTCTGCCCTTGCAGTCTGTGCCTTTGTGCACTAGATAAAGCATCATCCTTCTCAATTTGAATGACGTTTCGGGGGGTGGCCTTAGAAGGGCCGCCTTTTTTGCTTTGGACAAAGATATTTCTGCCCATTCCGGCCTTGAAGGCCGCCTGCTCGCACTGATTGCCCCTGCCGTAGAGGAAATGGGGTACGAAATCGTGCGCGTGGCAGTGCTTGGGCGTGAGCGCCCTACGGTGCAGATCATGGCTGACCGCGCAGACGGAATGTTGATCAATGTTGAAGATTGTGAGCGAATCAGCCACGCTGTAGGCGCTGTGCTGGACGTGGAAGACCCCATTCCGGGGGCGTGGACGCTGGAAGTGTCCTCCGCCGGAATCGACCGCCCGCTCACACGCGCCAAGGACTGGACCCGCTTTGCAGGGCATCAGGCCAAGGCAGAAGTTCTGGTCCCCATTGAAGGGCGGCGTCGCTTTGCCGGTATTTCTCTGGGGTCTGATGGAACAGTGGCCCGTATGCGCCTGGATGACGGCACGGAAGTGGCTCTGCCACTGGCCGAAATCCGCAAGGCGCGACTGGTGCTGACCGATGCGCTGATTGAAGACAGCGCCCGTATGGTACAGCCTGCATCGGATGCAGGTGTGGAGCAGGATGGCAAAAAAGAGCCGCCTGCTTCCAAGGTGCATTGATAAAGCTGCCTGTTTTGGAGAGCTGAGAGCATGGATACCTCCGTTTCCCGTCCTGAACTGCTGCTGGTGGCAGACGCTGTTTCACGCGAAAAGGGCATTGACCGTGAAGAGGTTCTGGAGGCCATGGAGCAGGCCATCCAGAAGGCTGGCCGCGCCAAATACGGGCACGAAAAGGACATTCGCGCCACAATCGACCGCCGCTCGGGCGAGGTTCGCCTCTCTCGCTGGACGGAAGTTGTGGATCAGGTGGAGAACGAGGACGCACAGATCGCCCTCTCCATTGCCCGCAAGTTCCGCCCCGAAATTCAGGTTGGTGAATATCTGATCGACCCGCTGCCCCCGATCGACTTCGGGCGTATTGCGGCCCAGACCGCCAAGCAGGTTATTGTGCAGCGCGTGCGTGAATACGAACGCAAACGCCAGTACAATGAGTTCAAGGACCGTGTGGGCGAAATCGTCAACGGCACCGTCAAACGGACCGAATACGGCAACCTGCTGGTTGAAATTGGCTCCGCCGAAGCGCTGCTGCGCCGTGATGAGCTGATCCCGCGTGAGACATTCCGTAACTCCGACCGCGTGCGCGCCTACATCTATGATGTGCGTGATGAACCGCGCGGCCCGCAGGTTTTCCTGTCCCGCACACATCCGGCCTTTCTGGCCAAGCTGTTTGCGCAGGAAGTGCCCGAAATTTACGACGGGATCATCGAAATCAAGGCCGTGGCCCGTGACCCCGGGTCCCGCGCCAAAATGGCCGTGATCTCGCGCGATGCCTCCATTGACCCGGTCGGGGCCTGCGTTGGTATGCGCGGCTCGCGCGTGCAGGCTGTTGTGGCCGAATTGCAGGGCGAAAAAATCGACATTATCCCCTGGAGCCCGCAGGCCGCGACCTTTGTGGTCAACGCTCTGGCTCCGGCTGAAGTCAGCAAGGTGGTTATGGACGAGGAAGCCGGGCGTGTTGAAGTTGTGGTGCCGGATGACCAGCTCTCCCTCGCCATTGGTCGGCGCGGGCAGAACGTGCGTCTGGCCAGCCAGCTGACGCGCTGGGACATTGACATCCTGACCGAAGCGGAAGAATCCGAACGCCGCCAGGAAGAATTCCGCCGTCGTAGCGGCCAGTTTGTTGAAGCGCTTGACGTGGATGACGTGATTGCTGGCCTGCTGGTGACCGAAGGCTACCATAGCATCGAGGAACTGGCTTTTGCCGACCCCGATGAACTGGTGGGCATTGAAGGCTTTGACGAATCGGTGGTGCAGGAACTGGTCCAGCGCGCCGAAGGCCACCTTGTCCGGCAGGAAGAAAAGCTGGATGAGCGCCGTCAGGAGCTTGGTGTTACCGACGATATTGCAAATATGGGTGTGTTCACCAACCAGATGCTTGTGACTCTGGGCGAAAAGGGTGTAAAAACTCTGGACGACCTTGGTGACCTGGCTGGCGATGAGCTGGTCGAAATTCTGGGGTCGGATGCCATAGAAGAAGACGCCGCCAATGAGATCATCATGGCAGCGCGTGCGCACTGGTTTGAGGGTGAAGAGGGTGCAACCCCTTCCTCCACGCCAGAAGGCGGGGCAGGCGTCTGAGGCCTTGATACAGGGTGGGTGGTGATTTCTTGCCAGCAGCAGAAGAGAAGGGCAGCCTCCGCAGGTGCGCAGTCACGCGGGAGGAAGGCATTCCGGCTCAGATGGTGCGGTTTGTTATCTCACCCTCATCCATAGTCGTCCCTGACTTGGACGCGCGTCTGCCGGGACGGGGAATATGGTTGAGTGCCCGCCGGGATGTGATAGAACAGGCCAGCAAACGCGGCGTGTTCGCACGCTCTGCGCGGATGCAGGTCAAGGTGCCGGAAGATCTTCTCTCTCAGGTGGAAGTAGGTCTGCACCGGCGGATGATAGAAGTGGTTGGGCTTGCGCGCCGCGCTGGTCAGGCCATTAGTGGCTTCGTTAAGGTGCGCGAATGGGTTATGCAGCGTCGTGCTGCTGTTATCGTTCACGCATCGGACGGAAGCAGGGAAGAACTGGACCGCCTGATTTCGGGCGGGCGGGATATTCCTGTCGTTGATGCGTTGTCGTCTGAAGAACTGGCTAAGGTTTTCGGGCGTGAACGTGTTGTGAATGTGGCGCTGGCGGCCGGCGGGCTGGCTACGCGTCTTTGTTGTGAAAACAGACGTTTTGCGGGGGTGGCCGTTGGCGATCCCCGGGTCTGCCGGACCTTTCCGGCGGATGGGTGTGAACAGGCGGGTCAATGAGCGAAGGCAAGGATCAGGATCAGGGTAAGGGGCGTTTGTCCCTTCGGCCGGCAGGGCGTCCGGAGGTCGGACGGACGGTTGATGCCGGGTCCGTGCGGCAAAGTTTCAGTCATGGCCGTTCAAAGGTCGTGCAGGTGGAAGTGCGTAAAAAACGTGGTCCTTCCCCGGCTGGCGCTGGTGGGCGCTCCGGCGGTTCCCGCGCAGGTGGCGGCCGTACCCTGACCGCAGCCGAACTGGCCATGCGCCAGCGCGTGCTTCAGGAACAGAAGAAAGAGGCAGAAGACGCCGAACGGCGTGATGCCGAGCGGCGCGAAGCCGAGAAGATTCGTATTCTTTCCGCGGCTGAAGAAGCACGCCGGAAGGAAGAGGAAGACAAGCGTCTGGCCGAAGAGCGCGCCGCCGAAGAGGCCGCCGCAAGCGATGCCGAACGCAAGGCCCGCATTGACGCGATCAAGCCGATCGAGGTCAAGGCACCTGTTGTCTCTGCCGTGCCAATTCCCGGTGAAGTAACACTCGCACCGCCTGCCGGGCGCCTGCGCCCGCTGGCTGAACGTGCGATTATGCCGGCCAAGCCGCTCAAGCCTGCCGCGCCTGCTCGCACGCCTGCTGCTGCTCCCGCAGCGGAAAAGGACGTCAGTGCCGCCCAGACCCTGCGCCTGCGCAGCGGCCGTGGCACGGAAGGCGAGGAAGAACAGCGCCGTGGCCCAGCCCGTAACAAGGCCGTGCCGCCGCGCAAGAACAGCAGTGGCCGCAAGGGTGATACCGGCGGTGGCCGCCGTGCAGGCCGGATTGACGTGCAGGCCGCGATTGAGGGGGATGACGACAAAACCCGCTCGCTCGCATCCGTACGCCGCCAGCGTGAGCGTGAACGCCGTCAGGCCGAACTGGAACGCCTGCGTTCCGATCAGGTCAAGGTTGTGCGTGACGTTATCCTGCCCGAAACCATTACGGTGCAGGAACTGGCCAACCGTATGGCAGCCCGTCAGGGTGAAGTGATCAAGGCGCTCATGAAAATGGGTGTCATGGCCACTGTAACCCAGAGCATTGATGCCGATACGGCGGAACTGGTGGTGGAAGAATTCGGCCACCGTGTACGTCGCGTTTCCGAAGCGGATGTGGAACTGGGTATTGAGGGCGTGGAAGACACGACCGAAGATATGCTGCCCCGTCCGCCTGTGGTGACCATCATGGGGCATGTCGATCACGGCAAGACTTCCCTGCTGGACGCCCTGCGCACAACGGACGTGGCAGCGGGTGAAGCCGGTGGCATTACCCAGCATATCGGTGCTTATCAGGTTACACTGGAATCCGGTGCCAAGATCACCTTCCTTGATACACCCGGACATGAGGCCTTTACGGCCATGCGTGCCCGTGGCGCGTCCATTACGGACGTGGTGGTGCTGGTGGTTGCGGCGGATGACGGCGTCATGCCGCAGACGATCGAGGCCATCAAGCACGCCAAGGCTGCCAATGTGCCCATGATCATTGCCATCAACAAGATGGACAAGCCCGGCGCCAAGCCTGACCGCGTACGTCAGGACCTGCTGCAGCACGAGATCGTGGTCGAATCCATGGGTGGTGACGTGATGGACATTGAAGTGTCCGCACGCCAGCGCATGGGGCTGGACAAGCTGGAAGAAGGCATTCTGCTTCAGGCAGAAATTCTGGAACTTCAGGCCAACCCCGACCGTGCAGCCGAAGGTGCCGTGATCGAAAGCCGTCTGGACCGTGGTCGCGGTTCCGTGGCGTCCGTGCTGGTGCAGAAGGGTACGCTGCGCAAGGGTGACATTGTGGTTGCCGGTGCAGAATGGGGCCGTGTGCGCGCTCTGGTTGATGACCGTGGTCGTCAGGTGGAAGTGGCTGGCCCGTCCATGCCGGTGGAAATTCTCGGCCTGTCCGGGGTTCCCGCTGCTGGTGCACCGTTTGTGGTCGTGGAAAACGAAAACCGTGCCCGTGAGATTTCCGAGTTCCGCCAGCGTAAGCTGAAGGAACATCAGGTTGCCGGGCAGGCTGCGGCCCGCGGCACGCTTGACCAGATGCTGGCCCGTATTCAGGCCGGTGTGCAGAAGGAAGTCTCCGTCCTGATCAAGGCGGACGTGCAGGGTTCGGCCGAAGCACTGCAAACCACGGTGCTCAAGCTTGCTAACGAAGAAGTGGGCGTGCGCGTTCTCAATGCCTCGGTGGGCCAGATCACGGAAAGTGATGTGCAGCTTGCCAAGGCATCGGATGCGGTCATTGTTGCTTTTAACGTGCGTGCAACCTCTCAGGCGCGGCTGCTGGCCCAGCGTGAAGGGGTGGACATCCACTACTACTCCATCATCTATCAGGTGGCGGACGACGTGGAACTGCTCGTACGGGGCAAGATGGCGCCCAAGCATCGTGAAAAGTTCCTTGGCTACGCCGAAATCCGCAAGGTTTTCGAAATCAGCAAGGTTGGCAAAGTGGCCGGTTGCTTCGTGACCGATGGCGTTGTCAAACGTGGCTGTGGCGTGCGTCTGCTGCGTGATGGCGTGGTGATCCATGAAGGTGATCTGAGCCAGCTCAAGCGCTTCAAGGACGACCAGAAGGAAGTGACCAAGGGTTACGAATGTGGTCTTTCCTTTGCAGGCTACAACGATCTGCGCGAAGGCGATGTGGTGGAATGCTTTGAAAGCGAGTTAATTCCAGCATGAGTCGTCGCCACGGATCAGGCAGTAAAACAGGGGGACCGGCAGACTATCTTGCCGGTCTTTCCTCATCTGGCCCATCGCAGAGGCAGTTGCGGGTAGGCGAAGAAGTGCGGCGCGTTCTGGCTGAGCTGTTTGCGCGCACCACCTTCCGTGACCCGGACCTGTCCGATGTTGCCATTACCGTGACCGAAGTCCGGCTTGCGCCAGACTTCAAACACGCCACTGTTTTTGTCACACGGCTGGGGCGCAGCGACGTTGCGGCTCTTCTGCCCGGACTTAAGCGGGTGGCCCCGTGGCTGCGTACCCAGCTTGCCCACAAGCTGAGCATACGCACAGTGCCCGAACTGCACTTCCAGCCCGATACGGCGCTGGATACAGCCATGCATGTGGATTCGCTCCTGCGCTTGCCAGAGGTCCAGCGTGACCTTGGTAAAGCAGGCAACGACCAGCCGGATGAAGACTAAGGTCTGGCCGGTAGCCAGTCATGGCAAACAGCTTTTTAAAAACCTGCCGGGGAGCACCCTGGCAGGTTTTTTTTGACCCTGACCCTGACCCTGACCCTGACCCTGACCCTGACCCTGTAACCTTACCCGCCCGTCTGTGCTTTTTCCTGCTGAACAACAGGGCGGATGGCAAAATTGCTCTGAATGCGCACAACACCGGGCATTCGGGATAATTCCTCTTTATGGATGCGTTCGTAATCCTGCATGTCGCGCGCTTCCACCCGGAGCAGGTAGTCGGCGTCTCCCGTCATCAGGTAGCACTCCTTTACGTCGGGGCATTCGCGGATACGGCTTTCAAAGCGGCGGAGGCATTCCTCTGTCTGGCGTTCGAGTGTGATCTGCACAATGACCGTAGCTACAGGGGGTGCGTTGCGGCGGGCGATAATGGCCTGATACCCGCGTATAACCCCTTCTTTTTCCAGCATTTTTACACGCCGCAGGCAGGCCGAGGGGGAAAGCCCTATACGCTCGGCCAGTTCGGCGTTGCTCAGGCGGCCATCATGGCGCAGGTGGCGGAGAATGGCCTCGTTAATGCGGTCTGGCATGATCTGTCTTTTGTGGCCTTTTGGCGCAATATTATGCAAAAATAAAAAGCAAACACCCCAATCATGCACCACAATGGCAGGATATGCCATAAAGAGTGGGGTAAAATTCTGATACCGTAACAGAACGGATATGTGTCGTGACCCAAGCTCCCACCCCCATGCACGCTGGCTGGCCCGCACAACGCGCCGGAGCGGTGCTGAGCGTTAATCTGGATGCGGTAGCCCATAATTACCGCCTGCTTCGGGCCCGTGTGCCCAACGCGGTGTGCGCGGCTGTGGTCAAGGCCGATGCCTATGGGCTGGGAGCGGCACAGGTTGCCCCCGCGCTGGCGCAGGCCGGGGCCACGCAGTTTTTTGTTGCCCATGTGGACGAGGGGCTGGCCCTGCGCCCGCATGTGGGGGAGCAGGTGGGCATTACCGTGCTGCACGGCCCCCGGCCCGATGCGGTGGAGGCCTGTCTGGCGCATGGGTTGCGCCCGGTGCTGAACAGTGTGGAGCAGATTGGCTGGGTCCGTGCGGTGGCGCAGGCGCAGCAGCGGCGCGTGGGGGTTGTGCTGCAACTGGATACGGGCATGTCCCGCTTTGGCCTGTCCGCGCAGGATGTGGCGGATATTGCCGCCGACCCCGCGGTGCTGGATGGGCTGGACGTGCAACTGGTCATGAGCCATCTGGCCTGTGCGGATGAGCGGGCAAACCCTGCCAACGCGGAGCAGGCGGCCCGTCTTGTGGCTTATGCTGCCCAACTGCCGGTTTCTGCCCCGCTCAGCCTTGCCGCATCCTCCGGGATATTTCTGGGGCCGGATTACCATTTTGGCCTCGTGCGCCCCGGTGCCGCATTGTATGGCGTGGCCCCCCAGCCGGGCGAGCCAAACCCCCTGCGCCCGGTTGTGGGGTTGAAGGCCCATGTATTGCAGACCCGTACCCTCAGCAAAGGGGACAGGGTCGGTTACGGGCTGACATGGCGGGCCGAAGGGCCATGCCGGGTCGCGACCATTGCCGTAGGCTATGCAGATGGTTTTGTGCGCGCCCGTGCCAACGGCCTTGTGTGGTTCGGGGGGCAGCCCCTGCCCATACTGGGCCGTATTTCCATGGATTCCATGACGGTGGATATTTCCGCCATTCCGCCGGGCCAGCTTGAGGCCGATGGCATGGTGGAACTGCTGAACGAAACATACGGCGTGGACGACGTGGCCCGCGCTGAAGGAACGATCGGCTACGAAGTCCTGACATCGCTCGGGCATCGCTATCATCGCAATTATACACGAACTGCCTGAGGGCAGAGCAGCAGGGAAAGAGTGAGATCATGAAGGTTCTTGTTCTGGGTAGTGGTGTTGTGGGTGTAACAACCGCCTGGTATCTGGCGCAGGCAGGGCATGAGGTCACGGTTGTGGACCGCCAGCCCGGTGCCGGGCTGGAAACCAGCTTTGCCAATGCGGGGCAGGTGTCCCCCGGTTATTCTTCCCCCTGGGCGGGGCCGGGTATTCCGCTCAAGGCGGCCAAATGGCTGTTCATGAAGTACAGCCCCTTTGTGTTCTGGCCCATGCCCGACCCGCATCTGTGGAAGTGGCTGGTGCAGATGCTCGAAAACTGCAACACCCCCGCCTATGACCGCAACAAGGGCCGCATGGTGCGCCTGGCTGAATACAGCCGCGATGTCATGTGTGACCTGCGGCGTGAAACCGGCATTACCTATGATGACCGCCAGCAGGGCACCTTGCAGGTCTTCCGTACCCAAAAGCAGATGGATGGCGTGGCGCAGGATATTGCCGTGCTCCGGCAGTACAACGTACCGTTTGAGGAACTGAATACCGCCCAGTGCGTACAGGCCGAGCCGGGTCTTGCGCCTTCGGCTGGCAAAATTGTGGGTGGCTTGCGCCTGCCGGGGGATGAGACGGGCGATGCCTTCAAGTTCTCCCAGCGTCTGGCGGAAATGGCGGCAGCCGCAGGTGTGACCTTCCTGTACAACACCGATATTCGCGCAATCCGGAGCGAGAGCGGGCGGGTTAGCGGGGTGGAAACATCACGCGGGGTGCTGAACGCCGAGAGCTATGTGCTGGCACTTGGCAGTTTTTCCCCCGCTCTTGTGCGGCCTCTGGGGCTGGACCTGCCGATTTACCCGGTCAAGGGCTATTCCCTTACGGCGGATATTACCGATGCGGCGCGTGCCCCGGTTTCCACCATTATGGATGAAACCTTCAAAATCGGCATTACCCGTCTGGGCGACCGTGTGCGCATTGGCGGCACCGCGGAACTGGCTGGCTTTAGCACCCGCTTGCGTGCGCCACGGCGGGCCACGCTGGAACATTCGGTAACAGACCTGTTCCCCAACTGCTGCAACGTGCCCGCAGCCCAGTTCTGGACCGGCCTGCGCCCCATGACACCGGATGGCACCCCCATTATCGGCCGCACGGGGCTGGATAACCTGTACACCAATACAGGCCATGGCACGCTGGGCTGGACCATGGCCTGCGGGTCTGCCCGCGTGCTGGCGGATATTATGTCCAACCGCCAGCCAGATATTGCCTATGAGGACCTGAACCTGTTCCGCTACCGGCCCTGAGCCTGAGCCTGAGCCTGAGCCTGTAGTGGCCCTTGCGGCACAGGCTTAGGGGCCGGGTGTTTTTGCTCCCTTCCCATGCCCCGCTTGAGTGTTCAGGCGTGTTCGGGTGGGGGCAGGTGCGCTTTTGCCGCACCATAAATATGGTAGAGCGAACTTGCTGGCATGTGGTCCACCGCTGGTGTGCCGTCTGGCCCCATGCGGTCGATCCAGCCGCCGCGCAGGTGTGCGGGGGCAAAATCTGCAAAAAATAAGCGGGTCAGGTCGGTTTGCAGTCGGCTGTCTTCCGCAGTGCTCCCTCCTTCTGCCTGCCTGCATGCCAGCAGGCGGAGCAGCTCGGTCTGGGGCCAGATGCGGGTGCCGGTCTGGGTGAGCGTGCCATCATCCATCATGCCGTCCCGCACAAGCTGGTGGGTCACGCCATGCCGCCTGCCGGACTGGTAAAGATGTTCGGCTACATGGCGCAGTGCTGTTACGGCCTTATCGGTGGGGTTGAGGCGCGTATAGGTGCCAAGTAGCCATGCCCACTCAAACAGGTGCCCCGGTTCCACCGGGTTCTGGCCATATGCGTGGCAGGGTGTCCAGTTGGGGCCAAAAAATTCCAGCAGCAGGCCCGAACGCGGGCTGATAAAGCGCTCGCGCGCCAGAGCAACCAGAGATTGCGCGCGGTCGAGGTAAAACTGGTCCGCCGTGGCCTCAAAAAGCGCAAGATACGCTTCCAGCAGGTGCATGTGCGGGTTCTGGCGGCGGGTGGCATCTGGTGCGGGCACGGCATCGGCAAAACCGCCGTGGGGGGCATGGAAAATGCCTTCCACCTCCAGCGCGGTTTTTTGTGCAACCGCAAGCAGTGCGGGCTCCCCGCTCAGGCGGTAGGCCCATGCGTAGGCAAACAGGATGAAGGCGTGGGCATACAGGTCGCGCACGGTGCTGGACGGGCGGCCATCTGGCCCGATGGCAAACACCCAGCCCGGCTGGCCATCGGCCTGCCAGTAGCGGGCCTGCACTGTGGCCAGAGCGTGCAGGGCGTTGTCTGCCGCGTTAAAAACACCATCCAGCCGGGCCTGGCAGAAGGTGGCAATCTGGCGGGCCTGCACCATAAGGCGCAGATGCGGCAGGGGCAGTGGGGTGGCATCAAACGCCAGCCGCTCGTGGTACAGGTGGCGGGTGGGGTCGTAGCCTGCGCTGCTCCATAAGGGGAGCGCCTGATGGGCCAGCCACGCGGCCCATGGCGGTGTGCCGGGCTGCGCCGTATGCTCAGACATTGGAAGGCTTGGCGTGCGGCGCGTTCATTTTCCGGACCAGATTGCTGGTTGAACAGCCTGCGACCAGCGAGACCAGTTCCACCCGCCCCCCGGCGGCCTTGACCACATCGGCCCCGACTACGGTATCCTCTGTGTAATCCGCCCCTTTAACCAGCACATCGGGCTGGAGGGCGGTAATCAGCTCCAGTGGGGTATCTTCTTCAAAAATGACCACCATATCCACGTCGCGCAGGGCGCGGATGACCGTGGCGCGCGCCATTTCGTCCTGCACGGGGCGGGTTGGGCCCTTGAGCCTGCGGACGGAGGCATCGCTGTTAATGGCCACCACCAGCTTGTCCCCCAGTTGTGCCGCAGCATGAAGGAGGGAGACATGCCCCGGATGCAGCAGGTCAAAACAGCCATTGGTGAACACAACGCTGGCTCCGTGCTGGTGCCACCGGCGCATGACCGCGCAGGCCTGTGGCCATGTGGCGATCAGCCCCGTATCGGGGTTGTCTTCCTTGAGCTCCTCGGCCAGCTCGGCGCGGGTAACGGCGGCAGTGCCCAGCTTGCTGACGGCAATGGAGGCCGCTACCGTGGCAATGACAATGGCGGTATCCAGGTCCTGCCCGGCGGAGAGCACGCTGCCAATGGTGGCGACCACCGCATCTCCGGCCCCCGAGACATCATACACCTCAGATTTGCGGGCGACCTGATGGCGGATATGTCCGTTGCGCTGCCACAGGGTCATGCCCTCTTCGGAGCGGGTGATCAGCACATCGCCCCCGAACTGGGCGGAGGCCGCCTGAGCCGCGTGTTCCACCTCTGCGTTCGTGTGCAGGGGCAGGCCGGTGGCCACGGCCATTTCCGCCCGGTTGGGGGTTATCAGGCTGGCGCCACGGTATGCGGCAAAGGTCTTGCGCTTGGGGTCCACAATAACGGGAATATTTTTGGCCCGTGCATGCCCGATAACCGCCTGTAGCACCGGCTCGGACAGAACACCCTTGGCGTAATCGGAGCAGATCAGCACGTCCGCCGTATCCAGTGCGGCAATGCAGTGCGCGATCAGGCTGTTCCGGGTGGCGGGGGAAAAGTCGATAATGGTTTCGTCATCAATGCGCACGATCTGCTGGTGCCCGCTGACAACCCGCATTTTGGAAATGGTCGCCCAGCCCGGTTCAGCCACAAGGCCGTGCACGTCTATGCCGGGCCATGTGGCAAGGGCGTTGCGCAGGGTCTGGGCGTTTTCATCCTGCCCGACAACGCCAATCAGGCTGACCGTACAGCCCAGTGCTGCGGCATTGACGGCCACATTGGCGGCCCCGCCGGGTACGGCACTCTGGCGGGCCTTGCGCAGCACCGGCACGGGGGCCTCGGGCGAGATCCGCTCCACCGCGCCAAAAACATACTGGTCCAGCAGCAGGTCGCCGATAACAACAAGCCGTCCGAATTCAAAATTTTCAATCATGGATGCTCATGCTCGCGGGGGGCGGGGGGTATGGCGGTCATGGTGTGTGGTCTGGCCGGGTGCGCAGCAGGTGGTGCACATAGTCGGCCACACCGTTGGCCACATTGTCCAGTGCTACGGTGCACCCGGTGGCGCGCAGGGCACGCATGTCCGCCTGTGTGTAGCACTGGTAGCGGCCACGCAATGTGTCGGGGAAGGGAACATACTCCAGTATGCCGGTGCGCACCATTTCGGCCCGGTCCAGCGGGGGCAGGCTGCGCGCGGCGCGCACGGTGTTCACGACTGTTGTGGCAACATCATTAAACGGCTGTGCCTTGCCTGTGCCCAGGTTGAACACGCCGCTATGCCCGGGGTTGTCAAAGAACCAGAGCTTGGTGGCCACCAGATCCTTGACCGCAATAAAATCGCGCATCTGCTCGCCCGGCTGGTACGGCCCGTATTCCCCAAACAGGCGGACGCGCCCTTCGGCCATGAACTGGTTGAAGTTGTGGAACGCCACGGAGGCCATACCGCCCTTGTGCTGCTCGCGCGGGCCATACACGTTAAAGTAACGGAAGCCCGCAACCTGCGTGCTCAGCCCGGGCAGGGCGCGCCTGACCACCTGATCAAACAGCAGTTTGGAATAGCCATAGACGTTGAGCGGCTTTTCGTTGGCGGGGGCTTCGGTAAAGGTGGTGGACGCGCCATAAGTGGCCGCACTGGAGGCGTAGAGCAGGCGGGTGCCCGTGTTCTGGCAGTAGGCCAGCAGTTTTTTGCTGGGTTCGTAATTGCTGGCCATCACGTAGCGGCCATTGCGCTCGGTGGTGGAGGAGCAGGCCCCTTCATGAAAAATCGTGTCTATTGGCCCGTAATGGCCAGCACTCAGGGCGTCGTAGAACGTGTCCTTGTCCACGTAGTCGCTGATCGCAAGGTCGGCCAGATTAAGCGCCTTGTCGCCGTTGGTCAGGTTGTCCACGGCAATAATGTCGGTCAGCCCGCGCTGGTTAAGGGCATGGATGATGTTGCTGCCAATAAACCCGGCACCCCCGGTGACAATAAGACGTCTGGCCATATCAGCACGGCACCATGTGCTCGGGGGGAGGAACGGTTACGGTCATAGGCGCCAGCTCTGGGTTCTGTGTCTTTGCACGGTGGTTCAAAACAGCGGACGCGCCCATGGTGCTTCCAGCCTGAGCCGATACTAATTGCACAGGCATGAACAGGCAAATACAACCCCGCCCCCCCACCCGCGGCGGGTGCGCCGGGGTGTGCTTGGGTGGTGCTCAGTCGCTGCCGAACAGGTCGCGGGTGAACACGCGGTCCTTTACATCAGCCAGTTCGGGGTGGTGGCGGTTGCTGACAATAATGGACGACACAGCCTTGAACTCATCCAGATTGCGCAGCACGCGTGAGCCAAAGAACTGTTCTTCCGCCATGGCAGGCTCATAGACCACAATCTCGATCCCCTTGGCCTTGAGCCGCTTCATGATCCCCTGAATGGAGCTTTGCCGGAAGTTATCGGATGCTGTTTTCATGGCCAGCCGGTAAATGCCGACCACCTTGGGCTGCATGGCCAGAATCTGGTCGGCCAGAAAATCCTTGCGAGTGCGGTTGGCGTCCACAATGGCGCGGATCAGGTTCTGGGGGACCTGCATGTAGTTGGCCAGAAGCTGTTTGGTGTCTTTGGGCAGGCAGTAGCCGCCATAGCCAAAGGAGGGGTTGTTGTAATGCTGGCCTATGCGCGGGTCGAGGCAGACACCCTCTATAATCTGGCGCGTGTCCAGCCCACGGGCCAGTGCGTAGCTGTCCAGTTCGTTAAAAAAGGCCACGCGCATGGCAAGGTAGGTGTTGGCAAACAGCTTTATGGCCTCGGCCTCTGTGGCTTCGGTAAACAGCAGGGGCACGTCTTTTTTGATCGCCCCTTCAAGCATAAGGGCGGCAAAGCGTTCGGCCCGGGCGCTGCGTTCCCCCACAATAATGCGCGACGGGTGGAGGTTGTCATACAGTGCGCGGCCTTCGCGCAGGAACTCGGGGGAAAAAATGACCTGCTCGGTGTTCAGCTCCGCGCGGATCTGGTCCACAAACCCGACCGGAATGGTGGATTTGATAACAATGGTCGCCTCGGGGTTGAGCGCGCTGACACGGGCAATCACATCCGTTACGGAGGATGTGTCAAAGTAGTTTTCCTGCGCATCATAATTGGTCGGGGTGGCAATGATGACAAAGCTGGCATCTTGGCTGGCTGCGGTCAGGTCTGTTGTGGCACTCAGGCTGAGTGGCCTGTTGTGCAGGTAGTCCTCGATCTCGGTATCAATAATGGGGGAGACCCGGTTATTCACCTTGTGGACCCGCCCGGCATCCACATCCACGGCCATTACGTCATGGTGCTGGGCCAGCAGAATGGCGTTGGACAGGCCAACATACCCAAGACCGACAACTGCAATTTTCATGGTGTTCTTTCCCCCACACCCTGCGTGATCGGGGCGTATTGTCCCGGTGCGTCAAGGCGTTGCAATACATGAGCCGCCAGAATCCGTCACGCTGTTTTGCAGGGTGTTGTGCCGCGGCCGGGGGCTTAAAAGGCCCGGCCTAATGGGCCTGTGCGCGCAGGCGGAATGTCGGCGGGCGCGGGGGTATGGCGGTTTTTTTGGAAATAACCAGATACTCATGCGGGTAACGGCCCAGTTTGATGGCGCGCATATGGGCCTTAAGGGCCAGCAGGGTTTCAAACGAGTGGGGGTGGTACTCGGCTATTGTGTCTTCACGCCCGACAACCAGAGTGGAATCCGCAAAGGCAATCAGCAGGCAGTGCTGGGTGTTTTGCAAGAACAGGTGGTCTTTCCCCTGGGCAAAATATCCGCTCAGGCGTTCGCGGGTTTTGGAAAACAGGTAATAGGCGGGCTTGTAAAAGGTTCTGCCCCCTTTTTCCTCCGCGGTCATGACTAGAAATGAGTGGCTTTTTGCGGGTGGGGGAACCAGCACATGGCTGGTGGCAAGGCCACGCAGGCCATATTCCAGCCGGGATACCAGAATATCCACAAGCTCATAAACAAATCGGAAAATGTTGTAGCGGTATGTCATGGCGGAATCATATTCGGGGCTGGAATGATCAGGCACTCCTTATATCCCTAACAGGAGGAGCTGCGCACGGTGTTGTTTTGCATGCTTGTGGGGCGGTCAGGGCTGGGCAGGCATGCTGTATGGGTGGTGGCCGCCCACATAGCCTTTGAGGCACACATAAAACGTGAATATTTTCTGAAATTCGGCAGATTCCGTGGCGCTGGCCCCCGCTCCGCTCTGGCGGGGTGCGGGACATGGCCCCTATATTCAACGCCCGTTCCGGTGCAGCGCGGCAACCGGGTCGGACAGAAAACAGCCCGCTGCGGCAGTGGCGCTGGTGTGAACAGATGAGGAATGCAAGGCTTATGGTACTGAGGCGCTTTTTTGCACACGGCAAGACAAAAACCAGCCTGCCCGCACAGGGGCAACGCCAGAGGAACGGTCGGGTTTGTCTGTCCTTGCTCATGCTCTGTAGCGCATTGACCGGCCTTGCAGCAGGGGGGGGCGCACAGGCGGCGGCAACATCCTCTGTTGTGGCGCGAGCCCCCAGCCCTTTCCACCCTGACCAGACAGACAGGGCTTTTCTGGCGGATCTGGAGCACCGGACCTTCCTGTGGTTCTGGGATTCGGCAGACCCCGCAACCGGGCTGGTGCCCGACCGCTACCCATCGGACCAGACCCAGTCCAGCGTTGCGTCCATTGGCTTTGCGCTGACCGCCTACGGCATTGGTGCGGACCGGGGCTACATTAACCGCCAGCAGGCCGTGGACCGGACCCTGACAACCCTGCGCTACCTGTGGAAGCTCCCCCAGAACGACAGCCCGGACAAAGCCGCGGGCTTCCATGGCTTTTTCTACCACTTCCTCAAGCGTGAGAACGGGCTGCGCCTTAACCCGGATATTGAACTGTCGAGCATAGACACGGCCCTGCTCATGCAGGGGGTGCTGTTTACGACCAGTTACTATACGCATGATTCCGCCGCCGAGGCCGAAATACGTGACCTGGCCGCCAAGCTGTTCAACCGCGTGGACTGGCGCTGGATGCTGCGCCCGGATAACCGGCTGAGCATGGGCTGGTCACCCGAGCGTGGCTTTTTATCCAATTACTGGGAGGGGTATAATGAGGGCATGATGCTGTATGTGATGGGCCTTGGCTCCACCACGCATCCGCTCGACCCGACATCATGGCAGGCATGGATTTCCACCAACAAGAGCCGTTGGGGCGAATCCTATGGTCAGACCTTCCTCAACTTCGCCCCCCTGTTCGGCCACCAGTACACCCATGCATGGATCGACTTCCGGGGTATCAAGGATGACTGGAGCCGTTCGGCCGGGATTGATTATTTTGAAAACAGCCGCCGCGCCGTGTACGCCCAGCAGGGCTACGCGACCCAAAACCCCGGAAAATGGCAGGATTACGGGCCAAATATCTGGGGCCTGACAGCAAGTGACGGCCCGGCAGAAACCACAAAGGTGGAAAACGGCCAGCAGCGCAAGTTCATGGCCTATACCGCCCGTGGCGTCGGGCGTGACTACACGCTTGATGATGGCACACTGGCCCCAACAGCGGCGGGTGGCTCCGTAGCGTTTGCGCCAGAACTGGCCATTCCCGCCCTGCGCACCATGCGCGACAAATACGGGGACCGCATCTACAGCACCTATGGCTTTGTAGATGCCTTCAACCCCAGCTACCATGATGGCAAACAGGCCTACTGGGCGGATGATACCTATATTGGCATCGACCAGGGGCCCATTCTGCTCATGGTGGAAAACTGGCGGGATGGCATGGTGTGGAACACCATGAAGGATAATCCCATTATCTGCCGTGGCCTGCTGCGCGCGGGCTTTAGAGGGGGCTGGCTGACCACCCGCCACGGGATTGTGGACCATGATGATGCCGTGCGGCTCAAGCAGCAGCAGGCACAGACCAAGGCAGGTTAGGTCAGGGCAAGGCCCGCGGCCGGGAAAGTAAAAACAGACTTCTTTCCCGGCCTATCGGTTAGTATTTTTCGGCCTGTATGGGCGCGCTAAGGGGCTCGCGATGATTTTTTTCGTCATCCGTGTCATGGCTCAGGCGGTATAGCCTGTACACGTCGGGGTCATCCTTATCGAGTTTGTGCATTTTGATCCGGATGCTCTCGCCGTACACATCATCAGCAGAGGTGGAGAGATCCACAATCGTGCCGATCAGAGTACCGGCCACCATATTGCCAAAAATCCAGCCTGCGTTGTGGCTTTCATCCACACCGGTAACGGGGGCATAACCGGGCTTCTGGCACCGGATGATCAGGTTGTTGTGGCTCTTGGCAACCGTAAATTCGCCCGGCGTATGGAATGTGCTGATCGGTTTGCCCGCTCTGGTTACGTCGCAGACAGCCCCCGGAGGGTCAGAGTTGATGGAGATGGTCTGCTTGGGAGGTTCCAGAATTGTTGCACAGCCTGATAATGCCATCAGACCCAGTAAAAAGAGTTTCTGCTGAGATTTTTGCATATTCCGGAACCTAGAAATTATTTTCAAAATCAATACAAAATAATTTGTTACCGGACTATAGCGCGCCCCAGCATAGATGAACAGCATACTTTGGCCTGAGTCCTGCTGTTCATTCTCTGCTTTGGGGGAATCTGTTGTGTTTTATCCTTGGTAAGATGCAATTTCGATCAGGTTTTCATCCGGATCGTGGCAGTAAACCGAGGTAATGGGGCCAATGGCGCCAAGGCGGGCGACGGGGCCATCCACAATGGTAATGCCGCAGTTCTTCAGGTGCTCTACCACGTCATCACTGGTAATGGCGGTAATAAAGCACAGGTCATTACCACCGGGCAGGGCATGGGTTGCCGTGTCCCAGCCGGTGGCATCGTGCGGGCGGAGGTTAAGCTTCTGCCCGCCAAAGCGCAGGGCGGTGCGGTTGTTGCGCCCGTATTCTTCCCGCTCCATGCCAAGTACACGCTGGTACCATGATGCGGAAATTTCGACATCGCGCACGGTCAGGACAACATGATCCAGACGATCGACTGTAAAGCGCATGAAAACCACACAGCTCCTCTTCTGTCTGCCCCGCCATGGTGTGGCGGCGGGGCAGCCCCGGTGGGGGGTTACAGTTCAGCGTAGAAGTCGTTGCCTTTATCATCAATAACAATAAAGGCGGGAAAATCCTCTACCTCGATCTTCCACACTGCTTCCATGCCCAGTTCGGGGTATTCCAGCACCTCCACCTTACGGATGCAGTCCTTGGCCAGCCGGGCGGCGGGGCCACCAACGGAGCCAAGGTAGAAGCCGCCGTATTGCTGGCATGCATCCCGCACGGCCTTGGAGCGGTTGCCCTTGGCAAGCATAACGTAGGAACCGCCATTGGCCTGCAATTCGGCCACGTACGAATCCATGCGCCCGGCCGTTGTGGGGCCAAAGGAGCCTGTGGGCATGCCAGCGGGCGTTTTGGCCGGGCCTGCGTAGTAAACGGGGTGGTCTTTCAGGTACTGGGGCAGGCCCTCGCCGCGCTGGAGCCGCTCGCGGAACTTGGCATGCGCAATATCACGCGCAACAACCACGGTGCCGGTCAGGGCCAGCCGGGTCTTGACCGGGTATTGCGAGAGGGTCTTGCGGATTTCATCCATCGGGCGGTTGAGGTCAATGCGCACGGCTTCGCCCTCAAGGTGTTCGTCCGTGGTTTCGGGCAGGAAGCGCGCGGGGTCGTGTTCAAGCTGTTCCAGAAAAAACCCTTCCGCCGTGACCCGCGCCTTGATCTGCCGGTCGGCGGAACAGGAAACACCAATCCCCACGGGGAGCGAGGCCCCATGCCGGGGCAGGCGCACCACGCGCACATCGTGGCAGAAATACTTGCCGCCAAACTGCGCGCCAATACCCAGCTTGCGGGTAAGCTCAAGCACCTTCTGCTCCATCTCCAGATCACGGAAGGCGTGGCCGGTCATGTCGCCTTTGGTGGGCAGGGCGTCATACCAGTGGGTGGAGGCCAGTTTTACGGTCTTGAGCGTCTGCTCGGCGGACATGCCGCCAATAACAATGGCAAGGTGGTAAGGCGGGCAGGCGGAGGTGCCCAGCGTGCGCACCTTTGTATCCAGCCAGTCCAGCAACTGCTGCTCGGACCCCAGCAGGGCGCGGGTTTCCTGGAACAGGAAGGTCTTGTTGGCCGAGCCGCCACCCTTGGCCACAAACATCAGGTCCATCTGCTCGTCATGCACGCCGGCGGGGCTGGCGAAGATGTCGCATTGCACGGGCAGGTTGGTGCCGGTGTTCTTTTCCTCGAACATGGTGAGCGGGGCCATCTGCGAATAGCGCAGGTTGGTGCGGGTATAGGTTTCGTACACACCGCGGGAAAAGGCGATTTCCTCGTTCCCTTCCACCCAGACGCGCTGGCCTTTTTTACCAAATACAATGGCGGTCCCGGTGTCCTGGCACATGGGCAGGATGCCCCCTGCGGCAATGCAGGCGTTCTTGAGCAGGTCAAGCGCTACAAAGCGGTCATTGTCCGAGGCTTCGGGGTCTTTGAGGATATTGGCCAGTTTCTGCAGGTGCGAAGGGCGCAGGAAATGCGCAACCTCATGGAAGGCGCGGGCTGTCAGCTCGGTCAGCGCCTCGGGGGTAACGTGCAGAACGGTTTTGCCACCGCAATGCGATGTGCTGACACCACCTGCAATATCCACCTTGCGGTATTCTGTTGTGTCCTCCCCCAGAGGGAACAGGGGGGAATAGGCAAACTCTGGCAGTGGGGGGCGGGGGGGCTGGCTGGTCATGGTCGTGTCTCTACTCTCTCCGTCGGCCTGACCCCCGCGCACCGGGGGCTCAGGCTGGTGATGGTCCCTTGCGGCGGAAGGCGTCAAGGCTGACAACTTGGGAAGAGGAGTCGCCCTGTGCTTCCGCACTCTCTCCGGCATCGGCCGGCGTGTGGTCTGTGGGTGCGGGCTCCTCATCCTCCACCGGCTCAAAATGCAGGTTGAAGTGGATGGAGGGGTCTGCAAACCCGGTAATCGCCCGGACGGGAATGACCAGAATGGACCCAACACCCCCAAAGGACAGACCAACGGACACAATACCGGCATCGCGGTCCACGTTGAGGTCCCAGAACTGGTGTTGGAGCACAATGGTCATCTCGTGCGGGTACTGGGCACGGAGCCGGTCGGGAATTTGCACGCCAGACAGGTCCGTGCGGAAACTCAGATAGAAATGGTGCTCGCCTGCAAGCCCTTCGCGGCTCACATGTTCGAGTGCTTTGAGCATGACGTCCCTGTAGGCTTCCTCCAACCACTGGTCGTAGGGCAGCAGGCTGGGGGGGAGGGTACCGTCATTTCCCGGGGTATTGTTGTGGTCATCAGCCATGCTTGGTCTCCTTGCTTCAGCCGTCTGGGGGCGGCTGGCCATACGTATCACTCTAGCGTCAGCCATGCGCGAAAGGTTCGGCCAGTGCAAGCGCCAAGGCCTGCCTGCGGCCATGCCGCAGGGCAGGGGCCGGGCGGGCCGCCACAGCACATACGGGCCATGCCTCAGGGCGTGGCGGAATATAATAGGGGAAAAATGGCATGAAGTGGGAGGGCTTCTGTTGCCCGGTGCCCTCCCGAACCGCGCTTATTGCTTATGCAGCAACAGCGAGCACCTCAGTGTTATCATTGGCACTTGTAAAATTAGCCCGATAACGGTGGTACAATACCGGGCAAAAAAGATGTCTTTACTGCGCGTGTCGAGCCTGTTTCGTCCCCATCTGTCCGGGTCTTGCGATCCGGATTTATGGTGGAGACGCCGGGTACCGCCCCCGGGTCCACTACGCCTATGCCACATCCCGTTTATTGCCATAGCCGCAAGAAATCTTCCGGCACCCCACACATAGGAACTTGGCTTCCAAAATGCAAGCGCCTGCAGGTCTTTCTGCCTTCCCCGTGTGGGGGTATGCCTGCTACAACCGCGCGCATACACGCGGGCCTACCGTGTGCGCTGTCTGTTTTTTTCTAGCATGGTGGAGATCCTGCGCATGTCACTGACCGAAGCACAACGCGCCGAAATTGCGGCCCACGGGCAGGAAACATTCTCCACCCGCCGCCCGACCGTGGCAGCACTTGAAGCCATGCTGTACGCCCCGCAGGAAGTGCTCGACCACGGCTTTTTGCGCGTGATCGACTATATGGGCGATGATGCGGCCATTGTGCAGGCGGCCCGTGTTTCCTACGGCCGGGGCACGCGCAAGGTATCGGAAGATGCCGGGCTGATCCGCTACCTGATGCGGCACCGCCATTCCTCCCCGTTTGAAATGTGCGAGATCAAGTTCCACGTCAAACTGCCCATTTTTGTGGCGCGGCAGTGGATTCGCCACCGTATGGCGAGCGTGAACGAGTATTCGGCCCGCTACTCCATTCTGGATAGCGAGTTCTATCTGCCCGACCCCGCCCACATGGCTGCCCAGAGCGAAGTCAACCGTCAGGGCCGGGGCGAGATTCTGGCCCCCGAAGCCGCCGCCGAGGTGCTGGACATCCTGCGTGAAGACGCCATGCGCACTTACCGCGACTACGAGCGCATGCTGGACGGGGAAAACGGCTACGGCCTTGCGCGTGAACTGGGGCGCATCAACCTGACGCTGAACACCTACACGCAGTGGTACTGGAAGATTGACCTGCATAACCTCATGCACTTCCTCGCCCTGCGCATTGACCCCCACGCACAGTACGAAATTCGCGTGTATGCCGAAGCCATGCTGAAAATCCTGCACGCATGGGTACCCACCACCGCCGCTGCGTTTGAGGAATACCGGCGCGGGGCGGTGACGTTCTCGGCCTCCATGATGGCGGTTGTCCGCCGCATGCTGGCGGGCGAGGTTGTGGAGCAGGCTGGTTCGGGCCTGAGCCGCCGTGAGTGGGATGAAATGATGGCCACCCTGCAAACCCCCACACCCTGAGCAGGCGCGGGGCGCATTGCAGCCCAACCTGTTTTTATGCGAGCGCCGTGGGGCCTGTCCCTCCGGCGCTCATTTTTTATCAAGACATCTGCATTAAATCTGGGCGGACTTGACGCCTGTCCTGTCAAACGCCGCAGTAGCGGGCCATAAACAGGGCAGCGCTCGGGTTTGTATTGCCGTGCGCCATGTTTGCCTGCCATGCTCGCCCTACCCGCAAGTCCGGTTCCGGGGGACGGCAAGACCGTAGGATTTCTGGGGAATTATAAGGAGCATTCATGTCTTGTCCCAACCGGCGTTCTGCCCGCCTTGCCCTGTCCGCCTTTGCCTGTGCGCTCACATTGATGGCAGCGGGCCTGCCAGCCCGGGCCGATACGGCGCGCGAACAGCAGACCAAAGCCTGCAAGGGCGATGCCCTGCGCCTGTGCGCCTTTGCCATTCCCAATGAAAAAAGAATTACAGCCTGCATGGAGCGTAAAAAAGACAAGCTCAGCCCCGCCTGCCGTGCGTATTTCAAGGACACACCAGCCCCGCAGGCCAAGGCTAAAACGCCCCAGCCCAAGCGCTAGGCTATACCGGCTCCGGTATTGGGCCTGACATTTGGCCCCATATCTGGGCTGCTATGGAGCGGCTGCGTGTGAGGGGCTGTTGAGTGGGCAGGATGCCTGCCGGGTGGCCCTTTGGCATAAGGTGCTGCCCATGGCCCGTGCCGGGGCTTTTGCGGCAGTCTGCGCGGGCCTGATGCCTTGCAGGCAGGGAGCGTCCGGCCCGCAAGGTGCAGGGGGTGGTTTTAGGCCTGCAGGGTCTGTATGGCCGTGGCCACGGTGTGGGCAATGGCGCGCCATGCCTTGCCGCCTTCGCTCTGGGGTGCGCCAATAACCAGCGGTACGCCACTATCCGCGCTGGAGCGGATGTCTGCCAGCAGCGGCACTTCCCCCAGAAAGGGAACCCCCATGGCTTCGGCCTCGCGCCGTGCGCCGCCATGGCCAAACAGCTCTGTATTATGCCCGCAGTTGGGGCAGCAGAAGTAGGACATGTTCTCCACCAGCCCCAGCACCGGCACCTTGACCTTTTCAAACATGGTCACGCCCCGGCGGGCGTCGATCAGGGCGATGTCCTGCGGGGTGGAGACAATAACAGCCCCGCTCAGCGGCACCTTCTGGGTGAGCGAGAGATGGGCATCCCCCGTGCCCGGCGGCAGGTCCACCACCATGACATCCAGATTGCCCCAGTCCACATCGGTCAGCAGCTGGTTGATCGCGCCCATAACCATGGGGCCACGCCAGATCATGGCGGCTTTTTCGTCCACCAGCATGCCAAGGGAGACGGCGCGGATACCCCATGCCTGCACGGGTTGCAGGCGGCCTTCCACAACCTCTGGCTTGCCCGTTGTGCCCAGCATGCGGTGCAGGGAGGGGCCATGAATATCGGCATCCAGCAGGCCGGTTTTCAGCCCTTCCATGCCCAGCCCTACGGCAAGGTTGACTGCGGTGGTGGACTTGCCCACCCCACCCTTGCCCGAGGCCACGGCAATAATGGTTTTAACACCGGGCAGCACGGGGGCATCGGGCGCTGCGGGTGTGCCCCCAAGCGGGCGGTGCCCACCGGCAGCCGGTTGGGCCGCGGCGGGTGCGCTGCGCTGTGGGCGGGTGTTTGGCTCCGGCGCACCTGCGGGGCGGTGCGCGGTCAGGATAAGGGTGGCGCTGGTGATGTTGGGCAGGGTTTGCAGCTTTTGGGCGGCTTCATCACACAGGCCGGACAGCTCGGGGGCCTGCTCGCGCGGGACGGCCAGCGTCAGGGTCAGGCGGCCGGTATCATCCACCATGCAGCTTTCCAGTCGCCCGGCGCTGGCAAGGGAAAGCCCGGTCTGTGGCGTTCTGATGGTCCTGAGAAGGTCCATCAGTGTGTCAGAAGAAAAAGGAGCAGTCTGCGCCAAGGGTCTTGTCCTGTGCCGTGGGGGTTACAACACCGTACTTGGGGGAAGATACGGCAAAGAGGGGCGCGCCGTTGGGGGCGGCCATGGGTTATAACGCCTTTTTTCTGGCACATACAGGGTGGTATGGGTAGAGGAACAGCCGGGGAATAACCAACGGGCGAGGCAGGGCCGTGCCGAAAGGGTAAGATGCAGGCACACACGGACAAGGCAGGCACGGTACAGGCAACACCCGCCACGGGTGCGCCTGCGCAGGAGCCGGGTGGCGCAGTCGCCCCCACGGTACCAGTGGCAACCCCCACGCGCAGCCGCCGCGACCACAGGATTGACGCCCTGCGGGGTGCCGCCCTGCTGATGATGTTCATAGACCATATTCCCCAGAACCTGCTTAACCGCTTTACCATGCGCAACGTAGGCTTTGCCGATGCGGCGGAGGTGTTTGTGCTGCTGGCGGGCTATGCGTCGTGGCTGGCCTATGGGCGGGGCTTTACCAAATACGGTGTGCTGCCCACCCTGCAACGCCTGTTCAAGCGCTGTGTGCAGCTCTACATCGGCCAGACCATTATGGTCATGGCCTATGTGTTTACGGTGCGGGGGTGGCGGCATTTTACGCCCGTTTCGGTCGATTATCTGGAGCCGGAGCTGGCCCACGGTCTGGGCTGGGTCTGGCGGGTGATGATGTTTGACGCCCTGCCCAGTAACCTCAACATCATGCCGCTCTATCTTGTGCTGCTGGGCGGGTTCCCCATTTTTTACCTGCTGATGCGGATCCACCGTTCGCTGGCCCTGCTGCTTTCGGGGGCCTTGTGGATGCTGGTGAACATGGACCCGGGGCTGAATTTTCCCAACTGGCTGGACCCCGATGGCTGGTACTTCAACCCGCTGGCGTGGCAGTTCCTGTTTGCACTCGGGTTGACGGCCTCCGCCCAGACCCAGCAGCGCGGCCGAGACTTCAAACGGGTGCCAGCCCTTGTGGCGCTATGCTGGGTGTACCTGCTGTTTTCGGCCATTCAGGCATTTCCGTGGGCCCTGTGGGGTCTGCCGGACCTGCGCCCGTTTGGCGATACGCTGGCCCCGGCCAAAAGCTGGCTCTCGCCTTTGCGGCTGCTGGATGTGATGGCCATTTTCTACCTTGTCCAGTCCTCCGAGCCTGCGCGCCGGTGGGCGGCCGAATCGTGGGTAGGGCAGGAACTGGCCCGAGTTGGCCGCAGCTCGCTGGAGGTATTTGTGGTCGGCACCATACTGGACCTGTATGCGCGGCTTATCTTCAGCACCTTTGGGGAGGGCTGGGCCCTGCAGGTTGCGGTAAACGTTGTGGGGCTGGCTATTCTGATCAGCCTTGCCTCATGGCTGGACCGGCGGCGCACACGGGCGCGGGCTGGCCGGCCGGTAGCTCCGGCGGCACCCGTTGCGGCCCCCGGCGCGACACAGGGGTAGGCTATGCTTGCCGTTTTGGCACGCCATGAATAACCTTACCCCCCAGTCTTCGAGAATTGTCCTGTCCCGGCAGAAAGTTGTGTTGTCCATGCGTGTGTCCGTCCGTCTGTTCTGCTCTGTTTCCCTCTCCACCCTGTTGGTGGCGGGCCTTGGGGTGTGTGCCCCGCTGCATGCGGCGGAGGCTCCGGTGCCTGCGGTTGTGGCCGCCGGTGGCCGCGCGCCAGACAGCTTTGCCGACCTTGCAGCCCGGCTGCTGCCTGCCGTGGTCAATGTGTCCACCACCCAGACCGTGCGTGAAGCGGATGCGGAGGAGGATGACGAGGACGACCAGCTCCCCCAGATGCCCAACTTCCCGCAGGGCTCCCCGTTCGAGAAGTTTTTCCATGACTTCATGAACCGGCAGACAGACCCCAACGCCCCGCCAAGGCGGATGCAGGCGCTGGGTTCGGGCTTTATCATCGACCCGACCGGCTACATCGTGACCAATAACCACGTGATCCGCAAAGCAGACCGCATAACGGTAACCTTGCAGGACAACACGGTGCTCAGCGCCCATGCCGTTGGGCATGATGACCGCACGGACCTTGCCCTGCTTAAGGTGGACAGCAAAAAGCCGCTGCCGTTTGTCAGCTTCGGGGATAGCGAACACCGCCGGGTGGGGGACTGGGTTCTGGCCATTGGCAACCCGTTTGGCCTGTCCGGCACGGTTACGGCGGGCATTATCTCCTCACGCGGGCGTAATATTGACCAAGGCCCGTATGATGACTTCATCCAGACCGATGCGCCCATCAACAAAGGCAATTCCGGTGGCCCGCTGTTTGATATGGATGGCAACGTCATTGGGGTGAACACCGCCATTTACTCCCCCTCCGGCGGGTCGGTCGGGATTGGCTTTTCCATTCCCTCCAACGAGGCACGCGGCGTGGTGGAGCAGTTGCGCAAGACCGGCAGGGTCTCGCGCGGGTGGCTTGGTGTGCGTATCCAGAACGTCACGCAGGACATAGCTGACGGGCTGGGCCTGAGTACACCCACCGGCGCGCTGGTGGCCGGGGTGGAAAAAGGTGGCCCGGCCGACAAGGCGGGGCTTAAAACGGGCGATGTGATCCAGAGCCTGAACGGCCAGCCGATTGAGGGCAAGGCCCTGCCGCGCCTGTCCGCCCAGTTGCCGGTGGGCACGCAGGCCAAGCTGGGCCTGTGGCGGCATGGCAAGGTGATGGATGTGCCCGTAACCATAGGCGCCCTGCCCGAAACCCCGGAGGAAGCCCCGGCCAAGCCCGTAACCGCTCCCAAATCCGCGGCCTCTGTCAGCTTTGCGGATTTTGGCTTTACCGTTGGCCCGCTCGATGCGGCCGGGCGGCAGAAGTATAACCTGCCTGCCAGCCTTAAAGGTGTGCTGGTCAGCAGTGTCAAACCCGATGGCACGGCGGCGGACCGGGGGTTGAAGGAAGGGGATGTGATTACCGAGGTCCAGCAGGCCGAGGTGGGAACGCCAGCAGCCCTCAAACAGCGGATCGAGGCCGCGCGCAAAGCCAAAAAGCGTTCGGTCCTGCTTTTGGTGCATGATGCGGATGGCCTGCGCTGGATTCCCTTCCCCCTGAGCGCGGAGGACGCGCCCTGATTGCACTTTTAACGGGCAGGCGTGCGCCCGTGCTGGATATAGGCCGGTATTGCCCATGGCTGGCACGGTGGCTGAGCAACGCCACCGTCTGCCAGACCGTGCGCCTGCTCAGTGCTGTTGGTGTGGCCGGGTTTGTGGCCTGGCTGACCAACCTGCAGGAACCGGGCTGGGCACTGATTACCTCGGTCATTGTGACCCAGAACAGCATTACGGATACAATCTCCAAGGGGCGTGACCAGCTTGTGGGCACGCTTATCGGGGCTACGGTCAGTATTGTGCCCATTACGCTGCTCATGTTTGCGCACTGGCCGCTGTGGGGGGCGTTTACCATTGCGTTTGTGCCGCTGGCCGTTCTGGTATCCTGGAAGCCGGAGGCCCGCATGGGCGTGGTCACGCTTATGGTGGCCATACTGTTCCCCTCCGATAACGACCCCTACCTGCGCCCGATCGAGCGTGTGCTGGCTATTCTGATCGGGGTTGGGGCGGGCACGCTGGTCACGTATGTGGTGCTGCACGAACAGGCCCGGCGCGATGCGTTCCGCAACGCCGCCCTTACGGTGCGCCAGATTGTGGCCATGTTGCAAAAGGCCCGCACGGGGCATGTGGAATGGTCGGTCATTCAGGACATGAATGACGAATGTGCGGCCTCCCTGCGCAAGGTGCAGGCCGCACTGGAAGAGGCCCGGCGCGAACACTGGCGCCCGCTGGATGAGCGCGACCCCATGCTGGCCCGCCTGCCTGCACGGATACGGCAGTTGCAAATGGATGCGCTGGTAGTGGCCCGCGCCATACTGGTGCTGCCCCAGAGTGCCACGGCGGAGGAGCTGGAGCGCGCGGCCAGCGTACGCGCCGGCATGCTGCGTGGATTCCAGTGGATCATCCAGCGTTGCGAGAGCGAGGCCGTGGCCCGCACGGGGGATGAATACCGCATTGCCGCAGAAGTGATGGCCGCCCTGCCGACGGAAAATGAAACGGCAGACCCGATCATACGTTTTGTGGTGGGTATTCTGCTCACGGACCTGCGCCAGCTCATCCAGCTTCTGGGTGAGGATGACAAGGACCGTGCAGCCCCATAAACCACATTGTGGCGGCCAGCCGGTACGCGCCACCGTGGCCCGTTGGCCACGCCCATGCCCGTAGCCGCCACCTTTAGGAACCAGAGGGGCCAACAGCATGACGGCGCAGCATAATCAGGTTGTTCGGGTCCACCATACCGGCGGGTCGGACGTTCTTCTGCCCGAGTTCGTATCCGTACCTCTGCCCCACAGGGGGGAGGTGCTGGTGCGGCAGGAGGCAATTGGCGTCAACTTCATCGACACGTATTTTCGGAGCGGGCTGTACAAGTTCCCCCACCTGCCTGCCATTCCCGGCATGGAAGGGGCCGGGGTGGTGGAGGCCGTAGGGGCCGATGTTGTGGGGCTGAGCGTTGGTGCGCGTGTGGCCTATGCCGGGGTGCTTGGGGGGTATGCCCAGTACCGTGTGGTTGCGGCAGACCGGCTTGTGGTTCTGCCCGATGGGATTTCTACCGAGCAGGCGGCTGCGGTCATGCTGCGGGGGTTGTCTGCCCATATGCTGGTCTGGCAGGTCCACAGGGTGCGGCAGGGGGAAAATATTCTGGTCTATGCCCCCGCCGGAGGGGTGGGCCAGCTGTTGTGCCAGTGGGGGAGCTACCTTGGCGCACGGGTTATTGGCGTAACCTCATCGGAGCAGAAGGCGGAAATTGCCCGTGCCTGCGGGGCGGCAGATGTGCTGGTGGGCATGGACAACCTGCCCGACCGTGTGCGCGCATTAACCAACGGAGCCATGGTGCCCGTTGTGTATGACAGCATAGGCCGCGCCACGTTTGAGACCAGTCTGGCCTGCCTTGCCCCCCGTGGGCTTATGGTCAGCTACGGCAATGCCTCCGGCCCGGTTACGGGGGTGGATGTGGGTGTGCTTGCAGCACGGGGCAGCCTGTACCTGACCCGGCCTACGCTTTCCACCTACATTGCTACCCGCCCGGCACTGGAGGCCGCAGCGCAGGAGCTGTTTGCCATGCTTGAGCAGGGTGCGCTCCGCCCCACCATTGGCCAGCGTTTTGCACTGGCCGAGGCCCACAAGGCGCATGAGGCGCTGGAGGCGGGAACAACCCTTGGCAGCACTATTCTGCTTCCATAAGTATTTTGCGCGGCAGGCATGAGGTCTGGCGGTGATTATGCACGCCAGATGGCATGACGTGGCCCACCAATTACGCTACAACAGAACCGGAACGCCCGACCCGTGTTGGGTGGAAACCCATATTGAGGAAGCTCAAGACATGGCAAAATGCCCCAAATCCCCCTGTGCACGTGGTATTCTGGCTCTGGGCCTGATTGCAGCGGTTGTTTATTTCATCCGTAAAAAGAAGTGCTGCGGCTAAGCCCGCGTCGGGCCTGTTCCTGAACGCCCGACACACGGCAAAAACCCGTCTGGTCCGCCCAGACGGGTTTTTTCTTTTGCGGTGGCGGGTTCTGCCACAGGTGCAAACGCGCAACGCAACGCTTTGGCTTGTGTTATGGTGTAGGCGTTGTATCACTGCCAGTAACATATCTGGCCTGGCGCTGTTTGCTTCAGGCTTCTGACGGAAAGGATTGAGAGTGTTGCATCCTCTTGTTTCCCGCTTTTCCTCCAAGGCTGCGGCATCTGTTGCGGCCTGTGCACTCGGTTTTGCGGGGCTGGCCACAATGGCCATGCCAACGGCGGCCCATGCGCAGGCCTCTGTTCTGCTCAAGAGCCAGCAGGCGACCGCTATTGTGGAAAGTGTTGACCGCGAAGCGCGTGAACTGCTGCTGCGTGAAGGCAATGGCCACCTGCTGACCATTGAATACGGCGCTGCTGTAAAAGACGTGCCGCACCTGCATGAAGGTGATGAACTGAAAATCCAGTTCGTGGAAACACTGGGCGCGCAGCTTGCCCCTCCGGGCAGCCCCCTGCCCGAATCCACGCTCACCACGGCACGGGGCTTTGTGCATGGTCACCCGCGCGGCATTATTGCGGCCTTTAACCGCGAGCGCGCCCTGATCAAGACCATCGACCTGCCTTCCAGCACCATCTCCTTCACCACGGAGGGGGATGATTCCCTGCACGTGGCAGTGCTGCGCACCAAGGCGATGCAGGACTTCCTGAAAACACTCAAGATTGGTGACGTGGTGGATATTACCCGCGCCGAATCCATTACCTATATCGTGACCAACAAGACCGTGCCGCAGCCTGCGCCCGCAGCCCCCCAGCTTGCCGCTCCGGCGGGGGATGTGGTTGCACCTGCTCCCGCGCAGTAAACGCTGCGTAGCAGACAGGTAAGTTTTTTTTAAAGGTGCTTTCCCCCGTGCCGGGTTTTAACCCCTGCACGGGGTTTTTTGTTCCCCCGCCGGGCATACGCATGGCCGGTATGGTGCAGAGTGTGCGGGGGGCTTCCCGCACAGGCTTTGCGCGTTAGCCCGGAGCGTTGGGGTAGAGTGCGCGGGCAACCCGCTCCATGGTCAGCCCCTGCACGATAATGGTAAAAACCACCACGCCATAACAGACGGGCAAGAGCAGGTCGCGCATGTCCCCCGCAGGCAGGCCGAGTGCCAGCGAGACCGAAATACCGCCCCGCAGCCCACCCCATGTGAGCAGGGCCGGAACACGCCCCCTGTCCCATTGCCGCAGATGCACTGGCAATGTGCTGACCAGTACACTCGCGGCCCGCACGGCAATGGAGAGCGGGATAACCGCCAGAGTGAGCACAAACGTGAACAGGCGCGGGGTTATGTCCAGCAGTTCAAGCCCGATCAGCAGGAACAGGAACACGTTCAGAACCTCGTCAATCACTGTCCATGTTGTATCAAGGTTCGTGCGGGCCTCCGTGTGGAGGATGGCGCGGCTGTAGCGTGTGCCAAGGCATAGCCCGGCCACCACAACCGCAATGGCGCCAGACATGCCAAACTGGCTGGCAAGGCTAAAGGTGCCTGTGGCCAGCGCCAGAGATGTCAGCAGGTCAATATGCGGGTCTCTTTGCCCCCGGAGCACAAACAGCGCGGCCCAGCCTGTGGCCAGTCCCAGCAGCCCACCCCCTATGGCCTCGTGGCAGAACCGCACAAGCAGGTCGGGCAGGGTAATGGTGGGGCTCTGCCCTGTTGCCAGCCCGATGGCCACGCCAGAAATCACGACACCCACGCCATCATTAAACAGGCTTTCTCCTGCAAAAATGGCCTGTAGGGGGGCAGGCAGGCCCAGCCTTTTCAGCATCCCCACAACGGAAACCGGGTCCGTGGGGGCCAGAATGGCACCCAGCACAACACACCAGATAAAGGGCACGGGGTGGCCTGCCAGACTAAGCCCACCCCATGTTGCCCCCGCCATGAACCCTACCGCCAGAATAGTCCCGGCAACGGACAGGGCCGTGACCGAGAGCAGGTGCTTTTGCAGTTGCCCAAGGTCAACCTGCATGGCTCCAGCAAAAAGGAGGAACGAGAGCGCGCCATTGAGCAAGGCATCAGGCAGGTTGACCGCGCCGAGCACCCTGCGCGGAAATGCCTGAAGGTCATAGGCGGGAAACAGCGGGTTAAGCACCATGACCAGCAGGGACGCCAGCAGCGAAAACACCAGAACACCAATGGTGACAGGCATACGCAGCGTGTGGTGGTTGAGAATACTGAACCCGGCAGAAAGGCACAGCAGCAGGGCAAGAAGATCAAGGGTGTGCATGGCCCTTATCGCTGGCGGCTCAGGCGCGTGCCGTCAAGCAAAACCGGAGGTTACCCTGCCCGGTTATGCCGTTTGTGGCTTTTGGGGGAGGGGGCACAAAAAACCCCCGCAAGGCGCTGCCCTGCGGGGGTTTTTGCGTTGTGCTGCCGGGCCGCGTGTTAGCGCGGGGTGCGGCGGGTCAGCTGGCTTACGTCACGCACCGCGCCACGGGCCGCACTGGTGGTCAGGGCTGCATAGGCCTTGAGCGCGTTGGAGACCACGCGCTCACGCTTGGGCTGCCAGGCCTGATCGCCCAGATCATCCATGCGTGCGCGGCGGTCGGACAGAACGCTGTCCGCCACAGCCACGGACAGGCGGCGGTTGGGAATGTCGATCTCGATCGTATCGCCTTCCTCCACCAGCCCGATAACGCCGCCTTCACCCGCTTCGGGGGAGATATGGCCAATGGACAGGCCCGAACTCCCGCCCGAAAAACGACCATCGGTAATGAGCGCGCATTTTTCGGCCAGCCCCTTGGATTTAAGGTAGCTGGTCGGGTACAGCATTTCCTGCATGCCGGGGCCGCCCTTGGGACCTTCGTAGCGGATCAGCACCACATCGCCGGGGTTGATTTTGTTGCCCAGAATGGCGGCAACCGCGTCATCCTGACTTTCAAAAATCCGGGCGGGACCGGAGAATGTTTCCAGCCCTGCGGCAACACCTGCGGTTTTAACAATTGCGCCGTCTTCGGCCAGATTGCCGTAGAGCACGCACAGCCCGCCATCCTGATTATAGGCATGCGCGCCATCGCGGATGGCCCCGTTGGCCTGATCCGTATCCAGCGTTTTGTAGGTGCTGGACTGCGAGAACGCGACCGTGGTGCGTACCCCGCCGGGTGCTGCGCTAAAGAACTCCCGTGCTGCCGTCCGGCTTTCGGCTCCGGGGGCGCGGATGTCCCATTTATCCAGTGCTTCGGGCAGGTTGGCGGCGTGGACCATGTTGACATCACGGTGCAGCAGGCCCAGCCGGTCCAGCTCGCCCATAATGGCGGGAATACCGCCAGCACGGTGCACGTCTTCCATGTGCACATCCGGGCGGGAGGGGGAGACCTTGCACAGATGCGGCACCTTGCGGGAGAGGCGGTCAATGTCCTTCATGGTAAAGGGCACTTCGCCTTCATGGGCTGCGGCCAGCAGGTGCAGCACCGTGTTGGTGGACCCACCCATGGCAATATCGACCGACATGGCGTTCTCAAACGCGGCCATGGTGGCAATGTTGCGCGGCAGCACGGAGGTATCATCCTGCTCGTAGTAGCGGCGGGCAAGGTCCACAATGCGGCGTCCGGCCTCCACAAACAGGTTGCGGCGTGCGGCATGGGTGGCCACAAGGCTGCCGTTGCCGGGCAGGGACAGGCCAAGGGCTTCGGTCAGGCAGTTCATGGAATTGGCGGTGAACATGCCCGAGCACGAGCCGCAGGTGGGGCAGGCGGAGCGTTCGATGGCAAGGGAGTCGGCCTCGCTCACGCCCGGGCTTGCGGCTGCGACCATGGAGGTCACAAGGTCTGCGCGCTGTTCAATGTCATCCAGTGTCACGCGTCCGGCTTCCATGGGGCCGCCGGATACAAAAATGACCGGAATGTTCAGCCGCATGGAGGCCATGAGCATACCCGGCGTAATTTTGTCGCAGTTGCTGATACACACAATGGCGTCCGCGCAATGGGCGTTCACCATGTATTCCACGGCATCGGCAATCAGCTCGCGCGAGGGCAGGCTGTACAGCATGCCGCCGTGGCCCATGGCAATGCCGTCATCCACCGCAATGGTGTTGAACTCGCGGCCAATGCCACCGGCTTCGGCAATGGCCTCGCACACAAGCTGCCCCATATCCTTGAGGTGCACATGGCCGGGTACGAACTGGGTAAAGGAGTTGGCGACGGCAATAATGGGTTTGCCAAAATCGGAGTCTTTTACACCGGTTGCGCGCCACAGGCTGCGGGCACCCGCCATGTTGCGCCCGTGGGTGGTGGTGCGTGATCGGTAGCCGGCCATTATGGGGTCTCTTCTGCTATGGTGCTGGGTAAAGCATCGGGTCGTGGGGTATGCGCGGTGGGTCCACCGGCATGGGCTTGGGCACATTACGCCACATTGTGCTGGCTGTCAGGGCCGGATTATGCAGAAATGGCCGGGCAGGTTCCCGGTTGCCGGGGGCTGAATGCGCGAGGTGCCGGTCCGCTGTCCACCAATGTCCCTGATAACACTACAGTTTTGTGACAAAACTCTGTTTAAAGGGACTTTCATGGGGTCTCCGTGTTGCAGGAGCGCACAGCGTTCAGTATTTCTCGCCCCATCCGGCTGATAGTTCGGAACGGAGAGCAGATGGAAATTCCCGCACGGCAGTCCCTGCCCGCGATGAAACAGGCCCCTTCCCATCAGGGAGGGCAGAAGGGCGACCCCGCCTTCAGGCTTCTGGTAACGGCAACAGGTGTTGGCGTGCTGGTTGTTCTGGGCGCCATTATTGCCGTTATGGTAACAGGTGGCTGGAAGGCGTTTGCAACCTTTGGTCCGGGCTTTCTGGTTTCCGCGGTATGGAACCCGGTCACGCAGCATTTCGGGGCCGCCGCCCCGGTTTTTGGTACCGTTATCAGCAGTGCGCTGGCACTCCTTGTGGCCGTGCCGCTGGCCTTTGGTACCGCATTCTGGCTGACCGCCCTTGCGCCACCCGCCGCCGCCTCGGTTATTGGCATGGCCGTGCAGCTTCTGGCCGCCGTGCCCTCCATTATCTTTGGTATGTGGGGCTTTTTTGTGGTGGTGCCGGTGGTGGCGCATTACGTGCAGCCCGCTGCCCGCCAGCTTTTTGGCCATGTGCCCGGCCTGTCCGCCCTTGTGGCGGGTGCGCCGTTTGGCACGGGGCTGTTTACGGCAGCACTTATTCTGGCGGTCATGATCACCCCGTCCATTACCGCCGTCATGCGTGATGTGTTCCTGTCCATGCCTGCTGTTCTGCGTGAGAGCGGGTACGGGCTGGGTGCTACCCGGTGGGAGGTCATGCGCCATGTTGTGCTGCCCTGGTCCCGTCAGGGGGTTGTGGGCGGCATTGTGCTGGGCATGGGCCGCGCAATGGGTGAGACCATGGCCGTGACCTTTGTGATCGGGGATAGCAACCACATTGGCTGGTCGCTGTTTGCACCGGCCAACACCATTGCCTCGCTGATCGCCCTTGAATTCCCCGAAAGCCCGGCAGGGAGCCTCAAGCTGGCTTCCCTCATGGCGCTGGGGGCCATTCTTATGGCCATCTCCTTTGTAACACTCTGGTTCTCCCGCTGGCTGCTGGCCCGTGGCGAACAGGCAGCAGGACGTTGAGGATGAAGGCGAACAATACCCTCATGCGGGCTGACCGCTCCGCCTCGCTGCTCTGGCGGCGCCACATGTGCGACAAGCTTGCCACAGGCCTGAGCTGGCTGGGCATGCTGATTGTGGTGTTCATGCTCGGCTCCATTTTGTGGACCCTGTTCAAAAATGGCCTGGCGGGCATGAGCGTGCACCTGTTCACCCTGTCCATGGCAGCACCAGGGCAGCCCGGTGGGCTGGCCAACGCCATTATGGGCAGCATTATCCAGACCGGGCTGGCGATTCTGATCGGTGCGCCAGCAGGGTTGATGACAGGCATCTATCTGGCCGAATACGGGGCTGGTAGCCGCATGGCGCGCATTGTGCGCTTTGTGTCGGACATGCTGCTCTCTGCCCCTTCCATCCTCATCGGCCTGTTCATTTACATGATGCTGGTTGTCCCGTTCGGGCACTTTTCCGGTTTTTCGGGTGCTGTGGCGCTGGCCATTCTGGCCATGCCTATTGTGGTCCGCACGACCGAGGACATGCTGCGCCTTGTGCCTGTTGCCATGCGTGAGGCAGGCATTGCGCTGGGCGCACCCAAATGGCGGGTTATCCTGTTTATCTGTGTGCGGGCCGTGCGTGCGGGTATTATGACCGGCGTGCTGCTGTCCATCGCCCGCGTTGCGGGGGAGACAGCCCCCCTTCTGTTTACCTCGCTGGGCAATTCCGAATGGTCGCTTGACCTCGGGCGCCCCATGGCCAGCCTGCCCGTGGCCATCTACCAGTATGCCGGTTCTGCTTATCAGGACTGGATGCAGCAGGCATGGACCGGCGCGCTGCTGGTGACACTGGGTGTGCTTATTATCAATATTGTAGTGCGGGTCGGAACCCGCGGAGGACGGTCATGAGCGTAGAGGTTCCCGTAAAAGCGACAGGCATGACCCAACCGCTGGACAGCGCCACCACAAGCAAGGACGCACCGCACCCTGTAGCCATGCAGGTCCGGGGGCTGAACTTTTATTACGGCACGTCCCACGCGCTGCATGACATCTCGCTCGACTTCCCCGAGCGTAGTGTTACGGGCATGATCGGCCCTTCAGGCTGTGGCAAATCCACCCTGCTGCGTGTGCTCAACCGGATGTATGACCTGTACCCCGGCCAGCGCGCCACGGGTGAGGTGATCTTTGATAAGCAGAACATCCTCAATTCGGGGGTGGACCTTAACGTTCTGCGCTCGCGCATTGGCATGGTGTTCCAGAAGCCCACGCCATTCCCCATGTCCATCTATGACAACATTGCTTTTGGCATCCGCCTGCATGAGCGTGTCTCCCGCTCCGAAATGGACGGACGGGTAGAGGACGCCCTGCGCCGCGTGGCCCTGTGGCCAGAGGTACAGGACCGGCTGAGCGCTTCGGCCACGGCCCTTTCGGGTGGGCAGCAGCAGCGCCTGTGCATTGCCCGCACCATTGCCGTACGCCCCGAAGTAATCTTGCTTGACGAGCCAACCAGTGCGCTGGACCCGGTTTCCACCGCCCGGATCGAGGAACTGCTCGACGAGCTTAAAACCGAGTTCACCATTGCCATTGTCACGCATAACATGCAGCAGGCTGCCCGCTGTGCGGACCAGGTGGCGTTTTTCTACATGGGGCGCCTGATCGAAGTGGACAGCACCGCCCGTATGTTCACCACCCCGCGTGAACAGCAGACGCAGGACTACATTACAGGCCGCTTCGGCTAAACGCCGAGCACAGGGCACGGAGGAAAGCGTTATGGGCAACGAACCCGCACATACCATTACCCGCTACGATCAGGAGCTGGACCGGCTGCGTGGCATTGTGGCGCGCATGGGTGGTCTGGTGGAGCGGCAGACCGCTCAGGCCATAGCCGCCGTGGTGAACCAGAATGAAGAAGCCGCTCTGGAACCCCCGGAGCTGGACCCCGAAGTGGACGCGCTGGAGCGTGAGGCCGAAATGCTGGCCATTCGCATTCTGGCCCTGCGCGCACCCATGGCGGTGGACCTGCGCGTGATTGTGGCCGTGCTCAAAATGAGCGGCGACCTTGAGCGGATCGGGGATTACGCCTCCTCCATTGCGCGCCGTGCGGGCAAGGTGGAAGTGCTGGACGGGGCTGTTTCCTTCAGCGCTCTGCGGGCCATGGCGCGTCTGGTGCAGGAAAACCTGCACATGGCCGTGGAATCCATGGTCGAGAACGATGCCGAGCGCGCGCAGGAAGTGTGGAAGGCCGATACGGCGGTGGACGAACTGTACACCACCATGTTCCGCGAACTGGTGACCTACATGATGGAAGACCCCCGCAAGATCGGGCCGTGCATCCATCTGCTGTTTGTTGCCAAAAACCTTGAGCGGATCGGGGACCACGCCACCAATATTGCCGAGCGTGTGTACTATGCGGTTACGGGGGAAATGCTGCCATCCGTTCGCCCACGCGGCGGTGCGGCCCGTACCAATGTTGAACAGCCTGAATAAGCCAGCCCCCGGCAGGGGCGGGCACTAACACCGCAGGGTTTGCCGCAGGATCGGGCATTCTGGCTTTAAAAAGTCAGGGTGCCCGTTTTTGTTGGCACCACCGCATGGGCTTCAGGCCTGCGGGGTTTTTGGCCCCAGCGCAAAAAACGTATGGTGCAGCCCTTCGGCCAGCCCAATGGGCCGTACCCCCAGCGTGGTCTGCATGGGGGTAATATCAAAATTCTTGTTTTCCAGCAGGCGGCGGATTTCGTCCGGGCCAATGCGGGGTAGGCCGGGCACGCAGGCACTTAGCTTGGCAAGGGCCATCAGCAGGCCTGCTGGCACGGGTATGGTCGGGCGTGGCGCAAGCCCTGCGGCTGCACCCACCATGGCGGCAAACTGGCGGTAGGGCACGGCATTTGCCCCCGCAATAACCAGACTGTGCGGGCCATCCCATGCTTTGTTCAGGGCGGCCAGAATGCAGGCGGTGACATCCCCCTGCCAGATGGGCTGCACCAGAGCGCGCCCCCCACCCGGCAGAGGCGTAAACGGGAGCAGGCGCAGCACGGCGGCCAGCCGCTGTACGGTGTTCTCGCCCTGTGCGCCGTAAATCATGGTGGGGTGCAGGATTACGCCTGAATGGCCAGAGGCCAGCAGGGCCTGCTCCCCCAGCAGCACGTCCTTGCCGTGTGCATCCGGCCAGCAGGTGAACTTGCGCGTGCTGCCAAGGCACACAAGCCTAGCTGTGGCGGGGGCCGTAGCCAGCAGTGCGGGAATATGGCGGGCATGGGCTGTGCAGATAATACGCGTTGCATCAGCCAGTGCGGCGCGCAGCGGGCCGGTTGGGCCGCTCAGGTCCGCAATGCGGGGGGTGGGCAGGCCGGTGGCGCGGGCGGGGTTGCGTATAACGGGCACAACGGGTGTGCCCCGCAGGGCCAGTGCCTGGCACACGGCCCGCCCCGACCGGCCGGATGCGCCAATAACATGCACGGGGTGCGGTGGTGTCTGGGGGGAGCGCATGGTGTGTGCCTGCTGGCTGCTCGGGTTATGCGGCGTTAGTGCGCCTGAACCGACAGCCCGATTTTTTGTGCCAGTTCGGGCATGGAGGTCAGCTCACCCAGCGAGGCGGCAACCAGCATGAGCGGCATGGGCTGCACGGGCTTGAGGGTGATGCTCAGGGTCTGCTTGCCGGGGTTGGCCAGCCAGTGGAAGAAGCTGGCGAAGGCGGGGTTCTGCGCCGTGGCGGACTGGGCCTGTACATAGGCCAGCAGGCCTTGCGGTGGCAGGCCGCGGGCTGCGGCAATGGCCCCAAGAGCTTTGGGGACCAGCCCGTGGTCTATGTAATCGAGCGAGAGCGAGATCACCTGCATGTCCGTATTGCTATCCACCAGCACGGAGGCGGATGTTGCCTGCCCGAGTTCGCCATGAATATGCAGCCGCCCCATATTGGCGGAATCGATGCTGAGGGTTTCCAGATGCAGCGTGCCTGTTTTGGGGGTGTGCGTGTCATTGAGCACCACATTGCCCACAAAATGGTCATACCCGAGTGAGGGCATCCAGCCCATGTTGGGCACGCTCGGCCAGAGTTCCAGCCCCTGTATGCTGGAGACTTCCTGCTCCGTGGACTCGGTATGGGTTGCGTGGGACAGCACACGCTTTGCCCGCATGAGCGGGGTGGTGCCATCCATGCTCAACTGGTCAATGGTGATGTCGCGCGTATTGGCATGGGTGGTGTAGGGCGCGCCCGTGGTCAGGGTTTTGTACAGGTCGGCAAGGGCAACGCCATCCACGCTAATGGATTCGGCCTTTATATGGCGCGGCGGAGCAACATCGGTGGAAAGCTGCACGTTGCGTGCCTGCAGGTGCGATGTTTCGTTCGCGCCAAAATCGTCCATGCTGGCGCTATCGGCTGAGAGGTCGGATTGCAGGGCGCTGACAAAACCGTGCAGGCCGGTTGCCTGTGCGTGGCCGATGCTCAGGGTCTGCACACCGGGGGCGGTGGGGTCCTCGGCCTTGGTGGGCAGGGCCAGATCGTCCATTTCCATGGTTTTCAGGTGCAGGCTGCCTGCGGGGTCTGCAAGCTGGAAGTTACGGAAGCTCAGGTGGTGAATCCGGGTAACGTCGGAATCCTGCGTGTCGGGCTTGGTCAGTTCCGCCTCATCGGCGGTCATGGTTTCCGGCCCCTGACGGAACACCAGGCCACTAAACCGCACACTGCGGCCCAGCAGGCCGGGCTTGGCCCGCGTGTAGGTGAAGGAGACATCCGGCCCCAGCGCCTGTTTGAACCGCTCGATCCCTTTATCAACCATCACACGTTCTGCGTGGTGGGCGCCAAACCATGCGATCCCGCCAAGAATGGCAATGCCGGAGACCGTGACAAGAACGTTCTTCTTCACGCGTTGGAAATCCTGCTGTTTTCACCACAGCCTTCAGCTTTAGTGCATGCGGGGGTGGGGGGCAAGCGGCGCCACGGTAACATGTTACCTAGAGAAAACTGCCTGAAAATACGGTCATTAACTGCAATACCTCTTGACTGCCCGTGCGCCACCCATCATAACGCGCCATCAATACGTAACTGTTCTCATATGGAATCAGTGTCATGAAGACCACCCTCTCGCTGAAGCCCGCGGAGGTGACGAAGAACTGGATCCTGATCGATGCCGAAGGTCTCGCTCTGGGTCGTCTCGCCGTCATCATCGCCACGCGCCTGCGCGGCAAGCACAAGCCTCAGTTCACACCGCATGTTGACTGCGGTGACCACGTTGTTGTCATCAACGCCGAAAAAGTGGCGCTGACCGGCAACAAAGCGGACCAGAAGCTCTTTCATTACCACACCGGCTATGCCGGCGGTATCAAGACCCGCACGGTCTCGCAGCGCCTGAACGGCAAGCACCCCGGCCATCTGGTCGAAAAGGCAGTTGAACGCATGATCACGCGTGGTCCGCTCCAGCGTGAGCAGATGCGCAACCTGCATGTGTATGCTGGCGCTGAACACCCCCACGGTGGTCAGACCCCCCAGGTGCTTGACGTTGCGGCGCTGAACCGCAAAAACGTCGTTAACGCTCAGAAGGGCTGAGACAATGTCTGAAACTCAGGAACGCACAGGCACGCTGGCCGATCTGAAGACCGTTGCACCGGTTCTGGCCGATTCCGCTCCGGTTTACGAAGCAAAGCGTGACGCACAGGGCCGCTCCTACGCCACAGGCCGCCGTAAGGATGCCGTGGCTCGCGTATGGATCAAGCCGGGTAAAGGTGAAGTCACCGTTAACGGCCGTCCGGTTGTTCAGTATTTCGCACGCCCCGTGCTGCGCATGCTGCTCACCCAGCCTTTCCTCGTATCCGATCGTTACAACCAGTTTGACGTGGTCTGCACCGTAACCGGTGGTGGTCTGTCCGGTCAGGCTGGTGCGGTTCGTCACGGTATCAGCCGTGCGCTGACCCACTACGAACCCGAACTGCGCAGCATCCTCAAGGCTGCTGGCTTCCTGACCCGCGATTCGCGTCAGGTTGAACGTAAAAAGTACGGTCGCGCAAAAGCACGTCGTTCCTTCCAGTTCAGCAAGCGCTGATCCGGTTCGGACTTCGGTTTTTCGTTCGGCAGACGGGCGGGGGGATTTTGGTCCCCCCGCCCGTTTTGCGTTTGGGGTCTGCGGGAGTGGTTATGCCCTCTACGTGGGCCAGCCGTTGCAGCCTTGGGGCTGGACCGGGCTAGGGCGCGTGCCCGGCCCCCGTATGTATGATGGAGGCGGGCGTTACGTGCCCTCTGGCTCAGGGAGCCAGAAAGGTGCGGACATCGCGCGCAAGGGCTGCACGGCTGTCCGGGCGGGTGTAGAGCATGTGCCCACCGGGATAAACATGCAGGCCAATACGGCTGCGGCCCACGGGAATATGCTCTGCCACCCAGCGGGAGGAAGCATAGGGGCACACCAGATCATACGCGCCGTTGGCAATAAACACCCGCAGGGTGGGGTTAAGGGCCAGCAGACGGCGCAGGGTGGGAATGGGGCGTACAATAGGGGCGTTTGTGTCGCGGTAGTCCCATGCCTGGCTTATGGCGTAGTTGAGCAGGTTGTAGCTTAGTTCTGTCTGGTAGCGCAGTTCGGTGGTGGCATAATGCTCAAAGGCGCTGCCATAGGCGTGGCCAAACCCGTCCAGCGTGGGTTCGGGGCTTTCCCCATTATCCACCCCTTCGGGGAAGGGGTCGGCAATGGATAATGTGGCGTCATACAGCGAATACAGGCGGCCATCGCGGCTGCGTATGTCGTGTGCCTCTGGCCGGGGCATGCCGCGCTGCTTGGCAATAATGTCCTGCTCAATGCCGGTATGGTTGGCAACGGCCTCGTAAAAATCTTCCGCATCATCACCCGTGGGGGGCGTGCCTGCCAGTGTGCTCAGGTATGGCCCCATGGCGTACTGGTATGCCTTGTCCAGATGCTGGGCGGTGTTTTCAGGGGTCAGCTTGTGCTGGAGAGCCAGATTTGCGGCCTCAAGCGTGGGCAGCACAAAAGCTTCGGCCAGAATGTCGTTTTCCGTATCCAGCAGGGTCATGTCCAGCGCGGGGGAGACCATGATAATGCCGTTGAGCAGAATGTGCTGGTCCTCGGCCAGCGCATTGGCCACCTCTATGGCCCGCAGGCCGCCATAGCTTTCCCCCGCAAGGTAGCGGGGGGAGGTCAGGCGTTTGTTGGCATTGGCCCAGAGCTGAATGGCCTTGGCAAAGGTTTTGGCATCCTGCTTGACGCCATAAAACTGCTTGTCCGCCTGTTTGGGATCGGTCGGGACTGACCAGCCCGTGCCCGGTGCATCCAGAAAAACCAGATCGGCAGCCCCCAGCCAGCTTTCGGGGTTGGGTTTGATCTGTGCATTGGCGCCATCGGCCGGGTTGCCTGTGGGAAAATCAAGCATGACCGGGCCAGCCGCCCCAAGGTGCAGGTAGGCGGTACCCGCGCCGGGGCCACCGTTAAAAAAATACACCACCGGCCGGTGTGCAGGGTCCGCCCCATCGCGCGTGTAGGCGGTATAGAACATGCGCGCTGTGGGTCTGCCGGCATCGTCACGCAGGGTCAGTGTGCCTGCTGTTGCGGTGTAGGTCATTTTTTGCCCGCCAAAGGTCCCGTTATGGTGGGTGACCGAATCCTTGGGCAGCAGGGCGGCTGCGTCATGGAAGGTATCGGGGGCATCGGGGGTCTGGGCGGGCTGGCCTGCCTCGGCCCGGGTGGGGGCGGGGGCTGTAGCCGCCAGTGCGGATGTGGTGGACAGGCAAAGGGCAAGGCAGAGGGGCAGACCGGGCCACAGGCCAGCGCGGGCGCGGGTGGGGTTGTAAGGTGCTGGGCGTGTGGTCACGGTTGTATCTTCCTTTGCAGGCTTTTGCTCGGGAGCCATGCTGCTTGTGCAAACGTGTTCCTGCAAGGGTGGGCTGGACTATTTTTTGCCCCAATCCCATGTCTTACACATAACCGATGTTCGCACTGTGAGGGTGTGGAACACAGGAAAGGAATATTTATGCTCTCTATTCGGAAAATTGCGCTTCTTGGCCTGCCTCTGTTTGCCTTTGCTGGCACGGCATCTGTTGCGCATGCCGATCCGTGCCTGTCCCTGAGTGGCTGTGTCCAGCAGGGTGTGAACAACCAGGTGGAGTCCGCCAAAAACGCAGGCAACCAGTTTACGTCCGGTGTGCGCGACCAGGCCAAGCAGCGCTGGAACAGCGCAACCGAAGCCGAGCGTGAAAAACTGCTGGCCAAGGGCGGCGCGCTGACCAGCAAGGGCGCGAATGCTACGGAAAAACTGAACAACGCGGAAAAAACCGTTAAAGAACGCTGGAACAACGCCAGCACGACCGAACGGCAGAAAATTCTGGCCCAGCGCGACAAGCTGACCAACGCCACCAATAACGTGACCAATGCGGAAAAAAATGTGAAGGACCGTTGGAACAACGCGTCCGAAAGCACCAAAAACGCATGGAAAAGCAAAAAAGACCAGCTTAAGTCGGATGTGAACAACGCCACCACCCTGCCGTCCATTCCCTCCCTGTAAGGGGAAGGCTGGCTGCGGGCCTAAGCGTATCAGGTCACAAAAAAAGGCTGCTCCCTAACCGGGGGCAGCCTTTTTTGTAGGCCCCCTCTTCAGCCGAAGAAGGGGGCGCGCAATTTACTTACGCTTGCGGGAGGATGCACCGCTTTTGCCAGCCGGTGGGCCTTTGCGGTCAAAATTGGCACGGCCTTTTGGCGGGCCACGGCGTTCGCCAAACGGGGGGCGGCCACCACCTGCACCAGACGGACCTTTGCGGGGTGCTGCTGCGGGTTCCACGGTCATTTCATCCGCATCGGCAGCGGCTGCGCAGGCGGCAAAGCGCTCGGCCTTGTCCTGTGCGATTTCAACCAGCGTGTGGTCGTTTACAATGCGGATTGCACCAATATCCTGCTTTTTAATGCCGCCCAGACGGCACAGAACAGGCACCAGCCATTTGGGGTCTGCCCGGTCTGCCCGGCCGACGGAAAGGCGGAACCAGCTCCCGTTCATGTCGGGGGCGCGTTCACGCGGCTCGCGCGGGGGGGCGTTTTCGTCCCGTGGGCCGCGGGTGCGGGTGGCGTCAGGCGTAATCACGCGCAGCTGTGCGGGTTCGGGCAGGCTTTTGCGCCACAGGCCCACAAGGGCGGTGGCAAGCTGCTCAGGCGTATGCTCGGCCACAAGGCGTGCGGTGAGCGCCTGAATGTTCTCGTTCTCCGAAGGGGGGAGCGAGAGGAAGTGCGCGCCCAGAAGGCGCTCGGCATCGGCCTCGGCAATGGCCTGCGGGGTGGGGGCACCACTCCATTCCGCCGTAACCTTGGCTGCCTGCAACAGGCGTTCGGCCAGACGGCGGCGTGAAGGCGGAACCAGCAGAACACAGGTGCCCTTTTTGCCCGCACGGCCCGTACGGCCCGAGCGGTGCAGCAAGGTAGCCGGGTTGGACGGCAGGCTGGCATGGATAACCAGCCCGAGGTCCGGAATATCAATGCCGCGTGCAGCCACGTCGGTTGCCACGCAAACGCGTGCCTGACCGTGGCGCAGGCTTTCAATGGCGCGGGTGCGCTCGTTCTGGCCCAGATCGCCCGAAATGGCGACAGAGGCAAAACCGCGCTCGGTCAGAATGCTCTGGAGTTGGCGCACGGCCTCACGCGTGTGGCAGAACACAATGGCAGAGGGCGATTCAATCAGGCGCAGCACGTTAACCACGGCGCGGGCCATATCGCCCTGATCCACCAGTACGCCACGGTAGGTAATGTCGGTATGGGCGGCGTTGGGGCCAACCGTATCCACGCGCAGGGCATCATGCTGGTAGCGCTTGGCAAGGCCTGCGATTTCCCGCGCAATGGTGGCGGAGAACAGCAGGGTGCGGCGGTCCTTGGGGGTGGCGTCCAGCAGGGTTTCCAGCTCATCGCGGAAGCCGAGGTCGAGCATTTCGTCTGCTTCGTCCAGCACGGCGGCCTTGAGCTGCGACAGGTCGAGGTTACCGCGTTTGAGGTGGTCGCACAGGCGGCCGGGCGTGCCTACAACAATGTGGCAGCCAGCGGACAGGTGGCGGGCTTCCGTGCGGGGTTCCATCCCCCCTACGCAGGACACGATCCGTGCGCCGGTTTTGGCATAGAGCCATTCCAGCTCGCTGCGGACCTGAAGAGCCAGCTCGCGCGTGGGGGCAATGACCAGCGCCATTGGTGCGCCAGCAGGGCCGCAGCGGTCCGCGCCGTTAAGGAGTGTATCTGCAAGGGAAAGGCCAAAGGCGACCGTTTTGCCCGAGCCCGTGCGGGCGGAAACCAGAAGGTCGCGGCCTTTGGCATCATCCGCCAGAATGGCGGCCTGAACAGAGGTCGGGGCTTCAAACCCGCGCGCGGCCAGAGCCTGGGCGAGCGGGGCGGGAGCATTTTGGAAAGGCATATAAAGAGGTCCAGACAAACAGGTATGAGAGAGGGAATAAAGCGTCCTGTCCGGAAAGACCTCTCTCTCGTGCCGGGGGGATATACTGCTGACCCGCAGTGCCCCGGCAACCTGTAAAAGACATCCTTACTGGAAGGGTAGGTAACGGAAATCCATAAAGAGTTCGCTCAGGCTGGTGTCTGGCGCGCCACCATTGCCCTCCCACGCATGAATGCGCGAATAGGCAAGCTGCACACCAGCTTCTACCGTACCATAACGGCCTTTAAGGAAACGATACCACGCTCCGATTGTGGCTTCCATAACACTATGGATGTTACTGCCAGCCGCACAATTACCACTCAGCTCGGTATAGCACCCCGTGTTGTTATAGGCAGGGTTGCCGTAACCGTAGGCTTGACCACCTTCCGAGAAGTAGCTGCGACCGGCCTGTTGGTAGCCAAAATAGCCATACACGTCAATGAGCGGGTTGGGGTGGGCGATAATTCCCGCCGTGCCCTGTAGGGAGAACAGGGGCGAGGGCGCACCATTGGCCTTGAGCGTGGCATCGGGCAGCAGCACGGAGCCGTAGCGGCCAATGCCATAACCCGCCAGCCCAGCCAGCCGCACTTCCACCTTGTGCGGAATAACCGGCAGAATCATGGACCCGCCGCCACCACCGCCCACGGCGGTATGGTTTTTGCCCGCCCCAAGGGTGGAAACACGGTCATGCGGGAAGTGGAGAATCCCCTCCACTTCGTAATGGCCCCAGTGCGGGTCCCAGGCGATCTTGCCGATCACATCGGGGGCAATTTCGTTGGGGAACAGGGCGTCGTTGGTCAGGCCTGTGCCGCTGGAGCCCACGGTAACGGTCTGCCCGCCGGGCATGATTACCTGCCCGTCCGATGTGCCGTTGCGGAAGGAATTGGTGCTGTACAGTGTTGCCGAGTTTTCAATCGAAAGGCCGGTCCACAGGCGGTGGCTCAGGAAGTCCTTTACAAAGCGGAACTGGAGCTGCCGCGCCCATGTCTGCCCTGCCAGCATGGAGGATTCTATGGTTTCAGGCAGGCTTTCCTGTCGGGGGATAATCCCTACGCGACCGGGGGTGAGCATGCTCCACGCCTGCCCGGCAAGGAAGTGGAAGTTCTCCTTGCTGTTGTCATACGCAAGGTAGGCCTGACGCATGCGGAAGGCGTAGCTGTTGCTCTCATACGCATCGGTGGTGGCGGCACCCGCGCCAAAGTCCATTTCGAACACGCCGGAAATGGTGGAGTATTTGTCAATATTCCCACGCGCCATAAGCGAGAGGCGGCTGTAACGCGCGCTGCCCTCAAAGTTGTCGGTATGGTAGCGCGGTTCGTTCTTGAACGGTGTGTCCTGCCAGAAGTTGAAGGTGCCGCTGGCGGTGTGGCGGTTGCTCTCCACGGCCGAGGCATCAATAAACCCACCAAGGATCAGGGTAACGGGGCCGATGTGGAATACGCCGTGGTCACCCAGTGCACCTGCCGCCTGTGCGCCCGCCGTTTCGCGCGAGTGGGGGCCAACGCCGTTTTCCGCCAGACGGGAGATCACGTCTTCCGCGCGGTGGCCAACAACGGATTCTACGGTGGGGATGTCATCCGCGCTGCCAAACACGGGCTGGGCGTCCGGGCCGCCGGTATGGAAGTGCCCGCTGCCGCCAAGGTGGTGGACTCCGGGTTCTTCCTCATGGTCGGCGGAGTGTACGGCAATGCCGGCCTCGCGGTCGGCGTCATCCATGCTGGCAATCTGGTGGGTGGCCAGGCCGTGATGGGCCGCGGCACTCCCCGCATGGGCAACCGAGCGGTGCGCGGCAATCTGCTTTTGCACGCTTACCAGAGCTTTCTGCAAAGCCCGCTGTTCGGACTGGATGCGCGTAATCTGCTGTTCCAGCGCATCAAGCGCGGCTTCGTCCCCTGCGGCCATGGCTGGCGTGCCAAGGCACAGCAGCAGCGGGCCGGAGGCCAGCATTGTGCCCATACACAGGCTGGCTTTCATGCAGTGCGCCCAAGAGGCGTGCAGGGACTTAAAGATGCGCATGCTCTCTTCGTTTTCTGGCAAGTGTTACGCGGGAACCTATTTTGATCAGAACCATTTTAGCCCCCCCTTAGTAAAGAGAGACATGCTTAAAAAATAATTTCAGAACAAACGCGCTTGCCGTTAAAGAAGGCGCAATAGAGTTTGAAAAAAACAGAGCATTGGGGAAAAGGAAGTCTTTATGGCCAGAATGATCCACAGCATGCTGCGTGTGCTGGATGAACAGAAATCTGTCGCCTTCTACGCTAATACGCTGGGGCTTGCCCCGGTCGGGCGCTTTGAGTTTGACAGTTTTACACTGGTCTATCTGGCCAATGACGAGCAGAGTTTTGAGCTGGAACTCACCATCAACCACGGCCGCACGGAGCCTTATGCTCTGGGGGATGGCTATGGGCATCTGGCGGTTTCGGTGGCGGATGTGGTGGCCGAGCACGCGCGCATGCACGCAGCGGGCCACCCGGTTACGCCGGTTAAAACCCTGCAGCACGAGGGCACGGTGATCGGGCAGTTCTTCTTCCTGACCGACCCGGACGGCTATAAGATCGAGGTGCTCCAGCGCGGCGCGCCGGGCCGCTTTATCTAACCCCACCTAGCGCATACAGGCCGGGACAGCAGGGGCCGCGCCATGCTATGCCTTACGGGCCAGTACAGCGCCTACCCGTGCGGGTGGGGCATGGCATCCCGGTCTGAATTGGCATATAAGGCGCGCAATGCTGACCTCTTTTTACAAAATGCACGGTCTGGGGAATGATTTTGTCATCCTCGACGAGCGGACGGGCGACCTGCCCCTTACCCCCGGCCGCATTGCAGCTCTGGCGCACCGCCGCCGGGGTATTGGCTGCGACCAGCTTGTAACCCTGCGCGCGCCTACGGCGGATGGGGCAGATGTGCTTGTGCGCTTTTTCAACCCCGACGGGTCAGAGGCCGGGGCTTGCGGCAATGCCTCGCGCTGTGTGGCCGATCTTGTGTGGCGCTGTAGCGGTAATGCAACACCTGTGCTGCAAACCCGCGCAGGCGTGCTGCCCACCAGCAGAACCCCCGACGGGCTGATTACGGTGGACATGGGCGCTCCACGCACCCACTGGCAGGATGTGCCACTGGCCATGGCGGTGGATACACTGCACCTGCCCTTGCCGGGTGACCCGGCGGCGGCTTCCATGGGCAATCCGCACGCCACGTTTTTTGTTTCCGATTTTGGTATGGTGGCGCAGGGGCATGCCTTAGAGCACGACCCCATTTTTCCCGAACGTGCCAATATCGGTTTTGCCCGCATGGACGGGCCGCACCACATGCGCCTGAAGGTGCATGAACGGGGTGCCGGCGTGACCGAGGCCTGCGGGTCCGGTGCATGTGCCGCCGTGGTTAATGCCGTGCGGCGTGGCCTTGCCGCACGGACCTGCACGGTGGAGTTGGATGGCGGCACCCTGCACATTGTCTGGTCCGAGCAGACGGGCCATGTACTCATGACCGGCTCCGCCACCACAGCTTTTGAAGGGACGGTCGATCTGGCCGCCTATCCATCATGACCACCCGGCCAGAAATCCTGACCTTCGGCTGCCGCCTGAACACGTGGGAGAGCGAGGTCATGCGGGACCACGCGCAGGGGCTGGGCAATGTGATCATTGTCAACACCTGCGCGGTTACGGGGGAGGCGGAGCGGCAGGCAAGGCAGGCCATCCGCCGCGCACATCGTGAAAACCCCGATGCCCGCATTGTCGTGACCGGCTGCGCCGCCCAGATCCACCCCGAAAACTGGTCCACCCTGCCCGGCGTGACCCGCGTGCTGGGGAATGAGGAAAAACTGAAGGCCGAAAGCTGGTCCCCCGCGGCACTGGCCGAGCCTGTAGCCGTATCCGACATTATGGCTGCAAGGGAAACGGCCGCCCATCTGGTCACCGAGTTTGCAGGCCGCACCCGTGCGTTTGTGCAGGTACAGCAGGGGTGTGACCACCGTTGTACCTTCTGCATTATTCCCTTTGGGCGCGGGCCTTCGCGCTCCGTGCCGGTTGGGGCCGTGGTGGAGCAGGTGCGCGCACTGGTGGGGGCTGGCTACCGCGAGGTGGTGCTGACCGGGGTGGACATGACTTCCTGGGGCACGGACCTGCCGGGCAAGCCCGTGCTGGGGCAGTTGTGCCGCCGTGTGCTGCGGCTGGTGCCCGAGCTGGAGCGGCTGCGCCTGTCCTCGGTTGATCCGGTGGAAATTGACGAGGACATCTGGCAGCTGCTGGAGGCCGAGCCCCGGTTTATGCCGTATCTGCACCTCTCCCTACAGGCCGGGGCGGACCTTATTCTCAAACGCATGAAGCGCCGCCATCTGGTGGAAGATGCCGCCCATGTTGTGGCGCGCGCCAGAAGCCTGCGGCCCGATATTGGCATTGGTGCCGACCTTATTGCCGGGTTCCCCACCGAGGATGACGCCCTGTTCGAGCAGACGCGTGCCTTTGTGGCAGATATGGCGCTGCCTTACCTGCATGTGTTCCCCTACAGCGAGCGTGAGGGAACCCCGGCTGCGCGCATGCGTGCGGTGCCCGTGCCCCAGCGCAAGGCGCGTGCAGCCGCCCTGCGTGCGGTGGGGGCCGCATCTGCAGCACGGTACTATGCAAGCCTGCTGGGCCAGCCCCAGCGTGTGCTGATGGAAACCCCCACAACAGGACATAGCGAGCAGTTTGCACCCGTCCGCCTGAGCGGGGCCGAAGCCTCGGTCGGGGATATTCTCTCCCTTCTGCCCATCGCGGTGGAAGAGGGCGGACTGGTGGCGGAAAGGATCTAGAATGGCGCTTGGTTTTTTCTCTCGTCTCAAGGAGGGGCTGTCCCGCTCCACCCAGAAGCTGGGTGGCGGGCTTACGGGTATTTTTACCCGCCGCAAACTGGATGACGAGGCGCTGGAGGAACTGGAGGAACTGCTCATTACCGCAGACCTTGGCCCCGGCGTTGCAGAAAAGGTGATTGAGACTTTTCGATCCAGCCGCTTTGGTACCGAAGTCACGGATGAGGAAATCCGGCTGGCTCTGGCCGAAGAAATTGCCCGGATTCTGGAGCCGGTAGCCGTGCCGTTTACCCCCGACCCCGCCCACAAACCGCACGTGGTGCTGGTTGTGGGGGTTAATGGCGTGGGCAAAACAACCACCATTGGCAAAATGGCCCGCTTTTTTTCCGCTCAGGGCAGCAAGGTCATGATGGTGGCGGGCGATACGTTCCGTGCCGCAGCTGTAGAGCAGCTCCAGATCTGGGGCGAGCGCACGGGCTGCCCGGTTATTGCAGGCCCCCCCGGAGCTGATGCCGCAGGCCTTGCATACGAAGCGCTCAAGCGTGGCAAGGCCGAAGGGGCGGACCTTGTGTTTGTGGATACGGCCGGCCGCCTGCACAACAAGTCGGCCCTGATGGAAGAGTTGGCAAAAATTATTCGCGTCATGCGCAAGTTTGATGAAAGTGCGCCCCATTCGGTCCTGCTGGTGCTGGATGCTACAACGGGGCAGAACGCCGTGGAGCAGGTGCGGGTTTTTCGCGAACTTGTGAACGTGAGCGGGCTGGTCGTGACCAAACTGGATGGCTCGGCCCGTGGCGGTATTGTGGTCGCACTGGCCGATGGGTTCGGCCTGCCGGTGCATGCCGTTGGCGTGGGCGAACAGGTAGAGGATCTGCGGCCTTTTTCCGCTATGGACTACGCGCGCGGGCTGGTTGGCCTGCCCGGAACAGAGTGATCGGCGGGGTGGCGCAAATGCTACGGAGCAATATTTTGGCCCATAAGCCTGCTAAGGTTTCTTGACAGGATATGGCAGCCCCGTTAGCAAGCGCCTGCACCCCCTTGGGAGGTGCGAGGTATGTGTAAGGAAAAAGACGATTCCTTCAACGCCAGATTGCAGTCGGCAGAGCGCCGCTACGGTCTGGTCAAGGAGGAAAAACCTCAGGTTGATGCAAACATGGAGGCCGACAGGTCTCTGGCTGCATTGGCGTTCAGAGCCGGGACAGAAATGCTCGCGGGGCTGATTGTAGGGGTTGCCATAGGGTGGGGGCTGGATCACTGGCTCCATACCCGGGCGTTGTTCCTTGTCATCTTCGCACTTTTGGGCGGTAGCGCCGGAATGCTGAATGTTTGGCGTCTGGTCAGGACGATGGACGTAAAGTAAGAAGCTGAAGCCCGGATATTCGATTCGGGGCAAGGTCTAGGAGAGCGGTTGTGGCGGGCGGTTCCAGCATTAACGTACTTGAACAGTTTGAGCTCCACCCCGTTCTTGGTGGGCTGGGCGAGGCCCTGCGCTTCAGCCAGTCTCCGCTGTACATGATCGCGGCAGTCTGCCTTGTTCTTGCGTTCCTGTATTTTGGCATGCGCCCCGCAGCAGTTGTACCCGGCCGGCTTCAGGCCGCAGCCGAGGTCTGCTACGAGTTCATTCATAACATGGCCGTGGATACGATCGGGCCGGAAGGTGCAGCCTTCTTCCCGTTCATCTTCACCCTGTTCTTCTTTATTCTGGCGGGGAACTACATCGGTCTTCTGCCGTTCTCCTTCACCTTTACCAGCCATATTGCTGTCACCTTCGCCATGGCGTTCATGGTGTTCCTGCTGACGGTTGTTGTGTCGCTCAAGGTGCAGGGCCTGCGGTTTTTCGCCCACTTCATGCCGGACGGCGCCAGCCCCTTTCTGGCACCCCTGCTGATCCCGATCGAGATTCTCTCGTTCCTTTCCCGCCCGGTCAGCCTGTCCATCCGACTGTTCGCCAACATGGTTGCCGGGCACGTCATGTTCGATATTTTCGCAAGCTTTGTTGTCATGCTCGCCGGTTTTGGCGTAGTGGGTGACGTGTTTGCGATCGGGCCCATCGCCATTAACGTGGCGCTTATGGCTCTTGAGTTGCTTGTTGGGGTATTGCAGGCCTACGTGTTTGCCATCCTGACGTGCATCTACCTGCGGGAGGCCGTGGCTCACTGAGCTGCTTTGCCCGTTTCGTTTGAAACTGTCTTGAAACAAGGAAGTGACTGATATGGACATCGCTGCAGCCCGGGAAATCGGTGCAGGTATCGCCGTTATCGCCCTCGCCGGCGTTGGTATCGGCCTCGGCAACATCTTCTCCACGCTGGTCAGCAGCATTGCCCGTAACCCGGCGGCTCGCCCGCACGTGTTCGGTCTGGGCATGCTCGGCTTCGCACTGACAGAAGCTATCGCCCTGTTCGCGCTGCTGATCGCATTCCTGATCCTCTTCGTCTGAGATCGGGAAAACAAGAGGAGACATTCCTGTGGGTGTGATTACGAAGACAGTTCGTGCCGGACTGCTTGCAACGGTTTGCGGCGTTTCTTTGCTGGCCGTTTCGGCACCTGGTGCATACGCCACGGGAATGCCTCAGCTTGACTTTGCCAACCCACTCGTGACCGGTCAGGTCATGTGGGGGGCAATTATTTTCTTCGTCTTCTATCTTGTTCTCAGCAAGGCCATGCTGCCGGGTGTTGCCCGCGTTCTGCATGACCGTAGCCAGCGTATTACAGGTGATCTTGAGGTCGCCCGGTCCGCTAAACAGGATGCTGACAAAGCCGTAGCCGAACTCCAGCAGGCCCGCAAAGATGCCATGGCAGAAGCCCAGGCGCATCTTCAGAAGGTTCTGGATGAAGAGCACCGTGCGGCCGAGCAGCAGATGCAGGAAATCAACGCACGTCTGGCTTCCGAAATTGCGGACGCCGAAAAGAATGTTGCGGCAGAAAAAGCGCGGGCCTTGAGCGCGCTTAAAGAAATTGCGGCCGATACCACACAGGCGCTGGTCCAGCGGCTGACAGGTGTTGCGCCAGACGCCCAGCTTGTTGCCCAGAGTGTTGAGAGCGCATCCGCGCATCGCAGCATTATCTGAAATCCGTACTCAGGGGAATTTTGGTCATGACTGACATTTTTCATGTGGCGGGTTTCTGGGTCGCTGTTTCGTTCGTTCTGTTCTTTGTGCTGGCCGGTAAAAAGCTGTGGACGCCTATCGCGTCCATTCTGGACAACCGCGCCAACCTGATCCGTGAGGAACTGGACGAGGCAGCCCGCCTGCGCCGCGAAGCCGAGCAGATGCTCGAAGATGCAACGCGTGAGCGTGAACAGGCTCTGGCGGAAGCCAAGTCCCTTATCGAGCAGTCCCGCATTAAGGCGGACGAAATGGCCAAGCAGGCCCGTGCAGAAGCCGAGGCCGCCGTGCGCCGCCACGAGCAGATGGCGCGTGACCGGATTGCCGCCGTTGAGCGCGCCGCCGTAAAGGAAGTGCGCCAGCTTGCTATTGATGTGGCGGTCAATGCTGCGCACAGCATTATCCCCCAGACCATTGATGAGCAGAAAGCCTCTGCACTGGTTGATCAGGCACTGGCAGACCTGCCCGCTGCGTTCTCCCGTCAGGCAGCTTAAGCCCATCTCCCTTCAGGGTGCATATGTATGACACAAACGGTGCAAACCTCTGTGTCGCAGGCAAACGATGTTCAGCCCGTGCTGAGCATCGTTATTGCTGTTCTGGACGAGCAGGATAACCTGCCACAGGTCTGCCGCGAACTGGCCGAAGCCTGCAAGAGCCTCCCTCCATCGGAAGTCGTGTTTGTAAACGACGGCAGCCGGGATAACACGGTGGCCGTGCTGCGCCAGCTTCGGCAGGACTGCCTGCCTAACCTGCGCATTCTCTCGCACGATCGGTGCTGTGGTAAGTCCGCCGGGTTGCGCACGGGCATTACCGCAGCAAAAGGCGCGTGGATTGCCACGATTGATGGGGACGGGCAGGACGACCCGCGTGAACTGGTGGCACTGGTGGCTCTGGCCCGGGCTGCACAGGGTACGCCCCCGCTTGTGGTTGGGGTGCGCGCCAAACGGAAGGACGGCTGGTCCCGCCGCTTTGCCACGCGCTTTGCCAATGGCCTGCGCCAGAGGCTGCTACAGGACCACTGCCCGGATACGGGTGCCCCGATCAAGATTTTTCAGCGCGCCGATTTTTTGCGCCTGCCCCAGTTTGAGGGCCTGCACCGGTTTATGCCCGCCTTTTTTGCCTCTTATGGGGTGCCTCTGGTGTGCCACCCGGTTTCGCATCGGCCGCGGCTGCATGGGCAGTCCAAATATACCAATTTCAACCGTGCTGTCGTGGGTGTGCGGGACCTGCTGGGTGTTATGTGGCTGCGTAACCGCACCCGGCTGCCCAGAACGGTTGATGAATGCTAGGGCCTGCACGCGGGGCCCGTTCCCTGCCGTGGCGTGTGCTGGTGCTGATCGGTCTGGCGGCTTTTGTGCTGTTTCTGCCCGGCCGCATGACAACTCCCCCGTTTGACCGGGATGAACCACGCTACATGGAAGCATCGGCCCAGATGCTGGAGACGCACAACTACATAGATGTGCGCTTTCAGGACAAGCCGCGCTACCTTCAGCCCGCCGGTATTTACTGGCTGGAATCCATGGCTGTTAAGGCCGTGGGTATGGATTACGCCCGCACGGTGTGGCCGTACCGTATTCCTTCCCTGCTGGCCATGACCGGAGCGGTGGTGCTGACTGCCATAATGGGGGCCAGCCTGTTTGGGGCCATGGCCGGGGTCGGGGCTGCGGTCCTGCTGATGGCCTCGGTGCTGGTGGCGGCGGAAAGCCGTATGGGCACGATTGATTCGTGCCTGTTGCTCAGTGTGCTGGTGGCCCAGTACGCGCTGGTACGGGCACTGGCAGACAGGGAGGCAGCACGCGCCACACCTGCGGGCACGGCGCTGCTGTTCTGGGGGGCAGTGGGCTGCGGGCTTATGCTCAAAGGCCCGGTTGTGCTTATTCCCTCCCTTGCAACGCCGTTGGCGATGGGCTGGGTGGAGCGTAATCTGGACCTGTGGCGCAGGCTGCGCCCGGCATGGGGCTGGCTTGTGGCTGCTGCTGTGGTGCTGCCATGGTGCGTGGCCATTGGGGTGGTCAGCCATGGCGAGTTCTTCCGGCGTGCGGTTGGTGGGAACTTTCTGGGCAAGGTGGCGTCCGGGCAGGAGGCGCACGGCCTGCCGCCGGGCTACCACCTGCTTGTGTTCCTGATCGCATTCTGGCCCGGCTCCTACTTTGCCGCCAGTGTGCTGCCGCAGGCATGGCGGGAGCGGCGCACTCTGCCCGTGCGTTACCTGCTGTGCTGGATTGTGCCGCACTGGGTGGTGTTTGAAAGCATAGCAACCAAGCTGCCCCATTACGTGCTGCCCACATACCCCGCCATTGCCATACTGAGTGCGGGCCTGCTGGCGCAAAGTGGTGTGGTGTGGCGGAACGGCCCGCAAACCCGCTGGGGCCGCCTGCTGCTTGGGGCCTATGCCGTTTTGTGGGGTTTTGCCGGCTGTGCGCTGGCCGCAGCGGGGCCACTTTTACTGTGGACGCTGGAGCGCCAGTTTAGTGTTCCCGCCCTTGTGCTGGCGGGTGGCGTTCTGCCGCTGGTTGGGCTGGCGGTGTGGCAGATCTGGCGGGCGGAACTGTGTTATGCAGCACTGAGCAGCTGTGTTGCGGCGGCCTTGTTATATGTGGGGCTGTTTACGGTTGTGGTGCCGCAGTTGCGCAGTATCTGGCTGGCACCCCGTCTGGTGGCACTGGTGCAGGCGCATAAACCCTGCGCGCAGACACAGGTTTATTCCGTTTCCTTTACCGAGCCCAGTCTGGTGTTCCTGATCGGGGGCAAGGTGGTGCTGGGGAGCCCCGCACAGGCCGCACAGGCCATGCGCGACCACCCGGCCTGCACCGCAGCCCTTGTGGATGTGCGTGAACGCAAGGCGTTTATGGAAGCACTGGGCGCGGAAGCACCAAAGGCGTTCAGCCGTGGTACGGTTGCAGGGTTGAACTATTCCAACGGCCACGCCATGGCGATCAGCCTTTACACGCTGGACACTCCGGCGGTGGATAAAACACCCCACTAAATCTCGCCATCGGGGCGGTGGGGGCGGGCAAAGGCGCCTGTCTGGCTATCTGCCGGAGAGTCTGCTCTCTCCCGCTTTTTGGAGGCACCTGCGGAGCACGCGGGGTGTGCATCGTCTGCTGCTTTGGTCATACGGGCATGTCTGCGTAAGGCTGTAAACGCGCCAGTGGCGTGCAGCAAAGCATATGACAATTTAGGGAAAAAGGTGGTGCCCGCTGACGGATTCGAACCATCGGCCCCATCATTACGAATGATGTGCTCTACCAACTGAGCTAAGCGGGCACAGCAGTGTGTGCGGTAGGCTGACTATCATGATCATTCAGAGCATGCAACATCCATTACGGCAGGAAAGGGGGCTTTTCTCCCCCATATTCCGGTGTGGGCCGGTTTTTTTTATTCTTTGCTTTGGGGGGCGGAGCACAAAAGCGCTGGGCGCAGGTCTGTATGGCAGGGGTGCCATACGGTTTTTTCAGTTACAGGGGGGGCGGTTGGTATTAAGAACAGAAGTGATGAACGCAACGCAAGTCATGGCCCTGCTGCGGGAGGCTCTGTTCCCCGGCCGGGATGTCCCGGTTGATGAGGAACGGCACGTCCGGCTTTTGCGCGGGGTGGTGGAGTGTCCGTGCTGCGGACATTACCAGATTCTGCCAGAGCTTAACCCCGGTACACAGGCGCGCTGCTGCCGGTGTAACCAGTTGCTGGACCGGCGTAACCGCACATCCCCCATAGCAACGCCACTGGCCTTTTGCATCAGCTCGGCTGCGCTCTACCTTGCCATGCTGGCCTCAACCCTGATGATGCTGGACCTGTACGGCCGCCAGCGCACGGTCAATATCCTGACCGGCCCGATTGAACTGCTGCATGAAGGTTGGGGCGAGGTTGGCGTGCTGGTGGCCATTGCCACCATTATTGTGCCCGGTCTGGTTATTGGCATGATGCTGTCCATTCTGGTGGGGGCGTTGCAGCCCCGGCTGCCCTTCTGGGTGCCGCATCTGCTCAAATGGTACGAACGCCTGCGCCCGTGGTCCATGGTGGAGGTGTATATTCTGGGCGTGTTCGTGGCGTACACCAAACTGTCCGATCTGGCTTATGTGCAGATCGGGGCTGCGGTGTTTCTGGTCTCGGGCCTGATGCTGACCATGTCCGCTACGGATGCCACGCTGGATACGGAGCTGATCTGGGAACGCAGGCAGACAGACCACAGCCTGCGCCGCATGGATAACAGGCGCGTCCGCCTGACATGCGAGAGTGTGGCGCGCCACACCCCTCTACCGCCGCCTTCGCACATGGCATCGTGCCTGTCCTGCGGGGCTGTGCTGGCGTTTGATGAGGCCATGCCCACAACCGAGGCTCTGGGCTTTTGCCCCCGCTGTGGCCATGTGGTGCGCCGCCGCAAGTCCAATGGCCGTATGCGCGCGCTGGCACTGCTTATTTCTGCCGTGGTGTTTTACCTGCCAGCCAATATCTACCCGGTCATGACCGTCATCCGCCTGGGTGGGGGCACGGGGCATACCATTATAGCCGGGGCGGTGGAGCTATGGCAGGACGGGATGATCCCGCTCTCGCTGCTGGTGCTGTTTGCGAGTGTAACCGTGCCCGTGCTCAAGATTTTTGGTCTGCTGTTCATGCTCTTTACCACATGGCGGCGCTCGGAGCGCTGGCTGGTGGCACGGACCAAGCTTTACCGGGTGATCGACATTATTGGCCGGTGGTCCATGATTGACGTGTTCATGGTTTCCATTCTGGTGGCCATGGTCCGCTTTAACAGCATGGCCAGCATTACCGCCAATGGGGGCATGGTCTGCTTTGCCGCCGTGGTGGTGCTGACCATTTTTGCGGTGCATGCGTTTGACCCCCGCGTTATGTGGGACGTGGTGGGCGACAATGAGACATCCTCCGATTGCGGCCTTGCCGGGCGGGCAACACCCGCCCCCGCGCCGCAGACAACTGCCGCGTATTTGAACAATATGGAGCCGGACAGGGCGTGAACGACAGGCACAATTCTCCAAAACATGGTGAAAGTGACAATCAGGATGCGCTGGTGCGCAGGATCCGGTTTTCCATTATCTGGGTTATTCCCATTATTTCGGTACTGATCGCGGGCTTTCTGGTCTGGCGTAGCTTTATGGATAACGGGCCGGAAATTTCCGTTATCTTTGATACCGCCGATGGCCTGACCAGTGGGCAGACACAGGTCAAGAACAAGTCCGTGGTGCTGGGAACGGTGCAGAACATCTCCCTCACCCCCGACCTGCGCCATGTTCGTGTGCTTATTCGCATGAACAAGGGCACCAATGACATGCTGACCGACAAGGCACGGTTCTGGGTTGTGCGCCCCCGCATTAACGGGGCCAGTATTACCGGGCTGGAAACGCTGATGTCTGGTGCGTACATAGCCTTTGACCCCGGGCTGGATGAAAGCGGGCATAATTCCGGCCAGCACATGGACCAGTTTGAAGGGCTTGAAGCCCCACCGGGCATGCGCTCGGACCAGCCGGGCCAGACCTATACGCTGGTGGCCAACAATATTGGTTCAATCGGGCAGGGGGCTCCTGTCTTTTTCCGCGATGTGGATGTGGGGGAAGTGCTGGGCTACACCATGCCGCCCGGTGGGCGCGGGCCGGTGCTGATCCAGATTTTTGTCAAGGAACCCTACGACCATTACCTCAATGGGAGCACACGGTTCTGGAACGTCTCGGGCGTTAAGGTGGGCTTTGGGGCCGGTGGGCTCAAGGTTCAGTTGCAGTCCCTTCAGGCGCTGTTCTCCGGTGGGGTGGCGTTTGGCCTGCCCCCGCTGGAGGAGGGCAAACTCCAGCGTGACCTGCCCATGGCTGAGGCCAATACCGTGTTCAAGCTCTATGAGAGCGAGGAAGATGCCCAGAACGCCGGGTACCATGAGCGTGTTCCCGTTGCCACGTACCTGACCTCCTCCGTCAAGGGGCTGGCTCCGGGGGCTGTGGTCAGCATGTTTGGGATTCAGGTGGGCAACGTGACCAGTGTTAAACTGGACATGACCTCCACCCCCGGCCACCCGCGCGTGCGTATTGGCATGGAAATCCAGCCCGAACGGGTGATGACCTCCAAGGAACTCTCGCACGAGGAGGTTACGGCCATGCTGCGGACACTGGTGGCCAACGGCCTGCGGGCCTCCACCGACAGCGCAAGCCTGCTGACGGGGGAAGGGCTGATCTCGCTCAACTTTGTCAAGAACGCAGGCAAGGGCACTACCAGCATGGAGGGCACAACGCTTGTTATCCCCGGTCAGCCGGGGGGGATGAGCGGGATTATGGAATCGCTTTCCACCGTAACCGACCGTCTGGCGGCTATGCCGTTTGAGCAGATTGGCACCAACGCCAACAACCTGCTGGCCCATGCGGACGAAACGCTGACCAGCCCGGATGTTAAGCAGTCTCTGGCCAGCCTGCGTGTGTCCATGCAGCATTTTCAGGCTTTAACGCAGGACCTGCAAAAAGGTCTGGCACCTCTTAGCCAGCGCCTGCCTGCCATGGCCGAGCAACTGGACCAGATGCTCCACAACGCCAACCGCCTGCTGGCCAGCTATGGGGGCAACAGCGACTTCAAGCGCAGCCTTCAGGCCATGGTTATCCAGCTTGGACAAACCGCGCGCTCCCTGCGCTTTTTGTCCGACTTCCTGACCAACCACCCCTCTGCGCTCATATCGGGACGATAAGATCATGGCTCGCGTTAAACCTTACGGACTGGCTGGGGCTGGTCTTTGCCGCCGCAACGTTCTGGTCGGCGGGGCCTCGTTGGGGCTTATGGCGTTTACCCTTGCAGGCTGTGCCAGCGGTGGGGCCTCGCTTTACACGCTGGCAGTTGTGCCGGGGCAGGCACAGGCTGGTGGCCCGCGCTTTGTGGAGGTGCGCCTGCCCAGCATTGCCTCCGGCCTGGACCGTGACCGCATTGTTACGGCCGATAGCGGTTATAGGCTGAGCGTTTCCAGCACCGATGCGTGGAGCGATTCCCTTGCCAGCCAGATCGGCCATGCACTGGCGGGGGATCTGGCCCAGCGCCTGCCCGGTACGGGCGTGTTTGTGGAAAACGATGCCGCTGCTGCGGACCCGCAGGTTTATGTGGAGCTTTCGGTCAGCCGCTTTTCCACCGGGCCGTCTGGTCATGTGGAGCTGGATGCCATGCTCTCGGTCCAGCCTGCGGCGGCGGGGGCACCTTACGGGCAGGGCACGCTCCAGCGCATTAGCCTGAGTGGCCCTGCCGGTGGCAGCACCATGAGCATGGTGCAGGGCCTTAGTCAGCTTCTGGGCCAACTGGCGGATGTGGCAGCCGGGCAGATCCGCCTGCTCCCGCCCGATGCCCCCAATGCCACGGCCGCCGCTGCGGCGCAGGATGCAGCCCAGTCTGCTCCCTCCTCCGCGCAGGGGCACCGCAAATAAGGGGTGCTCCGGCCCCTGTCTGGTGTTTTATGCCAGCCCCCGCATGTGCCGTGCGGGGGCTGTTTTTTTGGTGATGGCTTTTTTTTGTGATTGCACTACGCTCGCCTCGTTTCTCATCACATGCGAGAGGTTCTCATGGCGGACATTACAGGAAAAGTGGCGCTGGTTACCGGCGGCGGGCAAGGCATTGGCCGTGGCATAGCCCTACGGTTGGCCAAGGACGGTGCGGACATAGCCCTGGTGGACATCCGCGAGGATCGTCTGGCAGGTGTGGTTAAGGAAATCGAGGCACTGGGCCGCAAGGCCACCAGCTTTATTGCCGATATTGGCGACCGCGCGCAGGTAGCGGCAGCGATTGACCATGCCGAGACTACGCTGGGCAGTTTTGATATTATGGTCAACAACGCAGGCATTGCCCAGATCAAGCCGCTGGCGGATGTAACGCCTGAGGAAATCCAGCGCATTTACCGCATTAACGTGGAAGGCACTCTGTGGGGCATCCAGCTTGCTGCGGCCAAGTTTATTGCGCGCAAAAGCCGCGGCAAAATTATTAACGCCTGTTCCATTGCCGGGCACGAAGGGTACGCCATGCTGGGCGTTTACTCCTCCACCAAGTTTGCGGTGCGCGGGCTTACGCAGGCTGCGGCCAAGGAATATGCCTGCCATGGCATTAACGTAAACGCCTACTGCCCCGGTGTGGTGGGGACGGATATGTGGGTGGAAATCGACAAGGAATTCGCCAAGCTGACCGGTGCTCCTGTGGGTGAGACGTACAAGAAGTTCGTGGACGGCATAGCCCTTGGCCGGGCCGAAACACCGGATGATGTGGCCGGTCTTGTGTCCTGGTTTGCTGGCCCCGATTCCGATTACGTAACCGGCCAGTCGATCCTGATTGATGGGGGTATGGTGTACCGCTAAGGGGCACAGCCTGCGCGCACTGCCTAACAAAAACCCCGCCAGAGCGTGCCTCTGGCGGGGTTTTTCATAACAGGGCGGCAGGCCGTGGCTCAGGCTGAGTCGGGGCCAAATTCCGCATCATGGTCAACCAGCGCAATGGGGTATTCGCCGGTAAAGCAGGCATCGCAGTAGGTGGAGCGGCTGGCCTTGCGGCTTTCATGCCCCATGGCGCGGTACAGCCCATCGAGCGAGATAAAGGCCAGACTGTCCACACCAATCAGTTCAGCCATTTTCTGCAGGTCGTTCTGGGCGGCCAGCAGCTTGCTGCGTTCTGGCGTGTCGATCCCGTAGAAGCAGGAATGCTTGGTGGGGGGGGAGGAAATGCGCATATGCACTTCCCGTGCCCCGGCCGCACGCACCATGTCCACGATCTTGCGGGATGTGGTGCCGCGCACAATGGAGTCGTCCACCAGCACAACGCGCTTGCCGTCCAGAATCGGGCGGTTGGGCGAGTGCTTCATTTTCACGCCCAGATGCCGGATCTGGTCGGTGGGTTCAATAAAGGTGCGGCCCACATAGTGGTTGCGGATGATGCCCAGCTCGAACGGAATGCCGCTGGCCTCCGCATAGCCAATGGCGGAAGGCACGCCGGAGTCGGGTACGGGCACGACCACATCGGCCTCAACCCCGCTTTCCTGCGCCAGTTCACGCCCGATTTCCTTGCGCACGTTATAGACCGGCAGGCCTTCAAGCACGGAGTCCGGGCGCGCAAAGTAGATGTATTCAAACACGCAGAAATGGGGTTGCGTGTCCCCGAACGGGCGCAGGGAGCGAATACCGTCATCATTGATGACAATCAGCTCGCCCGGTTCCACGTCGCGTACAAATTCCGCGCCAATAATGTCCAGCCCGCAGGTTTCGGATGCCAGAACCCATGCGCCGTCCTTGCTGCCTTCGCCGGGTAGCTTGCCCAGCACCAGCGGGCGCACACCCATGGGGTCACGCACGCCGATCAGCGCATCCTGCGAAAGAACAACAAGGGAGTATGCACCAGTGACCCGCTTGAGCGCGTCAATCAGCCTGTCTTCCACCGTGGCGTAAAGCGAGATGGCAATCAGGTGCACGAACACTTCCGTATCCGTGGTGGACTGGAACAGGCAGCCACGGCGGATCAGCTCGCGGCGCAGGGTGTCAGCGTTGGTCAGGTTGCCGTTATGGGCCACCGCCAGACCGCCAAAGGCGAATTCGGCAAACAGGGGCTGCACGTTGCGCAGCAGGGTAGCCCCTGTTGTGGCGTAACGGTTATGGCCAATGGCGCGTGTGCCAGCCAGTGTGGCCATAACGCGCGAATCACTGAACACATCGCCCACAAGGCCCAATCCACGGTGGGAATTGAAGCGGTGATGAGCCGGATCGAAGGAGACAATGCCGGCTGCTTCCTGCCCACGGTGCTGGAGGGCGTGCAGTCCAAGGGTTGTCAGGGTTGCTGCGTCCTTGGCGTTCCATATGCCAAAGACGGCACATTCCTCTTGCAGGTGGTCCTCGTCCGCACGGACAGGATCGGGGAGGGAAACGGACGGCGTGGAGTGGGGGTGCATAAGCGCGCAGGGCCTCCGCAAATGGCTGGTACTGGCCGTATGGGGATTACAAGGTGGCGTCATGACCTGTTGAACGCTTTGGCGCAACCCCTTTTGCGTCAAATTCAGCCAGATAAGGTTGGATATAGGTTGTCGCGGAGCGAATATAAGGGGTCAGCCGCCCGTTGGCCTCTATGGCTTCCATGTCCTCGGGCTGCAAAAGCCATTGCCCGGCCATGAACAGCAGCACAACCACGCACACACCCCGCGCAAGCCCGAACAGCCCACCCAGCGTGCGGTCCAGCCCATCCAGCGGGGTGGCGCGCACCAGCCGCACAATGGCGGCGGCCAGCAGGTAACCTGCCACCAGAAAAAACAGCAGCACCAGCGCAAAGCTGGCCAGTTGCAGCCCTATGGGGGAGTGAATGAACCGCGCCAGCCAGGGCGTGGGCACAGTATGGAAGCGAAAAGCCAGCACAAATGCCAAAGCCCAGCTCAGCAGGCCCAGGGCAAGCTGCGTAACCCCCCGCCACATCCCATGCAGGGTGGAAAGGGCCACAATGATCAGGGATAGTGCATCTATGGCTGCCATGAGCGCAGGCTTACAGCCCCCAGTGGGGTGGGGGAAAGAGGGAAAAACGCATAAAGCCCGCGCCGCCTATGGCAGCTTGCTTGTGGTAACGCGCCATGGCCTGCTGGGGCTGCCGTTTTTCTTTTTACGGTGGGGGGGCTGGTTGAGCTTGTGCAGCAGCTCAGACACTTCCACCCGGCGCAGGAGTTCGGTCCAGACATCGGCCTCATCCACTCCGTCCAGCACCCACATATGGCTCAGGGTTTGCAGGAACAGGGCACTCTCACGCACAAGGTCTGCGCGTCTGGCAGCAATAAAGGCAGTTGTGCACCCGGTCGCGTGTAGCCCCACCTGCATGTACAGGTCCTTGCGTTCCTGGGTAAGCGGAGGCGGCAGATGCGGGCGGGAATAGACCATTATGGGATGATGCGCTGCACCATCCCAACTGGTCAATGCCCGGCTGATCAGATCGTGAAATATTTGGCGTGTTTATTCAGCACCACCAGAGCAGAGGTGGACTGCTCGGGGTGGAGCTGGTCCCCATCGGTCAGGGAAACGCCAATACGCCCGGCGTCCAGCAGGTTAAGGATGCTGCTCTGCTCTTCCAGTCGGGGGCAGGCCGGGTAGCCGAACGAGTAGCGCGAGCCACGATAGCCCTGCTGGAGCAGGTCTTCCATGTTCCGCGGGTCTTCGGCGGCAAAGCCCAGTTCGGCGCGGATACGCTTGTGCGTGTATTCGGCCATGGCTTCTGCCATCTCCACCGAAAGGCCGTGCAGGTAGAGGTAGTCCTGGTAGCGGTTTTCCTCAAACCAGTCGCGGGCAATGTCGGAGGCTTTCTGCCCTACGGTCACAACCTGCAGGCCCACCACATCACGCTCGGGGTCGTTTATGTCACGCACAAAGTCGGCAATGCATTCCCCATCCGCGCGGGGCTGGCGGGGCAGGGCAAAGCGGGCGGCCTCGGTTGTGCCATCGGGTTCAAACAGAACAAGGTCGTTCCCATCGCCCGCGGCTTTCCAGTAGCCATAGCAGGCCTGTGGTTTGAGAATCTGCTCATCCGCTGCCAGCTTGAGCATGCGTTGCAGAATGGGGCGCAGCTCCTGCCGTGCCCAGACCAGAAACTCGTCTAAAGAACGCCCCTGTTTACGGAAGCCCCACTGGAACTGGTAAAGGGCGCGCTCGTTCAGGAAGGGCAGAACGGCCTCGGGGGTGGCCTGCAACACCTTGGCACCCCAGAAGGGGGGCGTCAGGCGGGGTTCATCCGCCGTCAGGCGTGCACGGCGGGTAGCAACCTCGGCCTTGTCCACCGGGCCGTAGCCGCGTGTTTCCGCCACTTCTGGCGAACGGGCGTTTTTGCGGGTGGCCTTGCCCTCACGCCGTTTCTGAATGGCGGCCAGATACCCGTCAAACCCGCTCTGGGCGATCTGGTCCATCAGGGTCAGGCCATCAAACGCATCACGCGCATAGGCTACGCGGCCGGTGGCGCCGTAAGCGGCCACGCAGTCCTCTTCCACGTAGTTGCGGGTCAGGGCCGCCCCGCCGAGCAGCACGGGGGTATCCAGCCCCGCGCGGGCGATTTCTTCCAGATTTTCGCGCATGATCACGGTGGACTTCACCAGCAGGCCGGACATGCCAATAGCGTCCGCTTTTTCCTTGCGGGCGGCGTCGATCATGTCGGCCACAGGCACCTTGATGCCAAGGTTGACCACACGGTAGCCGTTGTTGGTCAGGATGATGTCCACAAGGTTTTTGCCAATGTCGTGCACATCGCCTTTGACGGTGGCCAGAACAATGGTGCCACGCTGCTGGCCTTCGGCACGTTCCATGTGCGGTTCAAGCCATGCCACGGCGGCCTTCATGGTTTCAGCGGACTGAAGCACGAAGGGGAGCTGCATTTTACCCGCGCCAAACAGTTCGCCCACCACCTTCATGCCATCGAGCAGCACGGTGTTGATGATGTCCAGCGGGGCCATGGTCTGCATGGCTTCAGCAAGGTCGGCTTCCAGCCCCTTGCGGTCGCCATCCACAATGCGGTCCTTTAAGCGTTCTTCGGCGGTTTCGGCCTGTTTGCGCTTGACCGCCTCGGAGGCCTTGCGGTCCGCGAACATGGCCAGCAGGGCCTGCAGGGGGTCGTAGTCCTCGGTCCGGCGGTCAAAGATCAGGTCTTCGGCAACCTTGACTTCCTCCGGGGCGATCAGGTGCAGCGGGCGGATTTTGGAGACATGCACAATAGCCGCCGTCATGCCCGCCTTGACCGCGAGATCAAGGTAAACCGAGTTCAGCACCGCGCGGGCCGCCGGGTTAAGCCCGAAGGAGATGTTGGACAGGCCCAGCACGATCTGGATATCGGGGAAGGCCTCGCGGATCATGCGAATACCCTCCAGCGTCCACTGGCCGAGCTTGCGGTCGTCCTCCGCACCGGTGGCGATGGTAAAGGTGAGCGGGTCGATCATCAGATCGGACTGGGGCAGGCCGTATTTGTTGCAGGCAAACTCCACCAGACGGCTGGCAATGCGCAGCTTGTCCTCGGGTTTGCGGGCCATGCCCACTTCATCAATGGTCAGGGCGACAACGGCTGCACCAAACTTGCGCGCCAGCGCCATACGGTCGGCGGCCGGTCCTTCCCCATCTTCGAAGTTGATGGAGTTGATGATCGGCTTGCCACCATGCAGCTTGAGGGCTGCCTCGATTACCGGGGTTTCGGTCGAGTCAATGACCAGTGGCGCGTTGACCGAGGAGGTGAAGCGCTTGATCACCTCATCCATTTCCTCGCGTTCGTTGCGGCCGACAAAGGCGGTGCAGACATCCAGCGCGTTGGAGCCTTCGCGCAGCTGTTCGCGGCCTACGGTTACGCAGCCATCCCAGTCATGCGCTTCCTGGAGTTCGCGCCATTTTTTGGAACCGTTGGCGTTGCAGCGCTCGCCGATGGAAAAATAGGCGTTTTCCTGCCGCAGGGGCACCTGCGAGTACAGGCTGGCAACGGAGGGTACCCACACGGCCGTACGGGCAACAGGGGCCGGGCGGTGGCGGCCCGTGGCTTCTGCCCGGCGGCGCAGCATGGCGTCCAGCGCTGCAATGTGTGGGGTGGAGGTGCCACAGCACCCGCCGGTCATGTTAATGCCGTCTTCGTGCACAAAGCGTTCGACCCATGTGGCCATGTCTTCGGGGCTGAGCGGGTAGTGTGTTTTGCCGTCCACCAGTTCGGGCAGGCCCGCATTGGGCAGGACGGAAATCAGGCGGGGCCAGTTTTCGGCCAGCCAGCGCACATGTTCGGCCATTTCCTGCGGGCCGGTGGCGCAGTTCAGGCCGATCAGGTCCACATCCAGCGCGTTAATGACCGTGGCGGCGGCGGCAATGTCTGGCCCAACCAGCAAGGTGCCGGTGGTTTCTACCGTAACCTGCACAAAAATGGGGAGTTTGACGCCCGCTTCGGCCCGCGCGATCTTGACGCCATTGACGGCTGCCTTGATCTGGAGCGTGTCCTGGCAGGTTTCAATCAGCACCGCATCAACCCCGCCTTCAATCAGGCCACGGGTCTGTTCGGCAAGGGCGGCTTCCAGGGTGTCGTAATCAATATTGCCAAGGGAGGGCAGCTTGGTGCCCGGCCCCATGGAGCCAAGCACGTAACGGTGGCGGCCATCGGCAAAGCTGTCCGCGGCCTCACGCGCCAGAATGGCGGAGGCGCGGTTAATCTCACGCGTGCGGTCTGTCAGCCCGAACTCGCCCAGTGTAATGGGGGAGGCACCAAACGTGTTGGTCTCCACCATGTCGGCCCCGGCCTCAAAATACCCGCGGTGGATTTCGCGGATCAGTTCAGGGCGTGACAGGGTCAGGACTTCGGTGCAGTTTTCCTGTCCCCAGTAATCACGTTGCACATCAAGGTCGAGCATCTGGATGCGGGACCCCATCCCTCCATCACAGAGCAGAACCTGTTCACGCAGGGCATCAAGAAGCGGCAGACGAGAAGACATGACAGCACAAGACCGGAATAGTGGGGAGGATACGCCTCAGCCGCAGGAACGGGCCAAAGCCACATCCTTATTCCAGACAGAGGCTACCCTGTCCACCGCCATGCGTGCCCCACCGCAAATGCGCGGCGGGCGCATGCCGCTTTTTGTGCTGGAGGACGCCCCACAGGGGCTGGCATGGCGGGGCAAAGGTGGTGTGGTGTTTGCCGGTATAGCCCCTACACCTGCGCAAATTCAGGGGTGGCGGTGTGTGCTGGAATGGTCCGGGCCGGAAGGGGGGGCTACCCATGGCGGGCACTGCCTGTGCTGCGTGGGGCGGGGCGGGCTGGACCAGTTTTTGCTGGCGCAGGCGCAAAGCCGGGTGCGCGGTGTGGGGGAGCTGCTTGAGGTTATGGTGGTGGTGTGCGCCCCCCAACTGGTGGCCGCGTATAAGACCCAGCTTAAAACCTCGGTTTTCCTGTCCGCTTTTTATGCCCTGCAAGCATAAAAAAACAGCCTGATGGTGCGGACCATCAGGCTGCTGCGGATATGTGTAAAAGCTGCGCTGGCGGTTTAGAGGTAGTTGGCCAGCGACATGTCCTTCATGTCCGCGATCAGCATGAACGACGCCTTCAGGCTGGTCTGCACGTTGGCGGACTGGATGGCCACCTGCCCGATATCGGTCGTACGGGCGTTGTCGAGCTGGGTTTGCAGCGCTGTTGTCGTGTTGGTCAGCAGGGTGGAGCGTGCGGTCAGGGCGTTCTGCTGTGCCCCTACGGCTGTTTCCATGCTGATCAGCTGGTTGGTCGTGTTCACCAGCGAGGTATGGAGCTGGGTGATCATGTCGGAATAGCCAGCACTGGTGGAGGACATGCCCTGCATGCCCGAAACCAGCATCATGTCCCGCATCAGGTCCTTGATGGGCGACCCGGTGGAGGTGCTGCTTACATCGCTTGTGTTGCCCTGTGTGGCCACAACCCCGTAGCTGCTGGAGGTGCTGTCCCCCGTAACAATGCTGGTCTGCTGGCTTTTGGCCTGGCTGAGCGAATCCGTGGCACTGGTGGCGCTGGAAATGGTGCTCGAAAAAATGGAGCTGTCCGCATTGATCAGCGAGGTGGCCTGTTGCAGGACAGAGTCCATGCTCGACCCCGATGCCAGAAGGCTGAGCGTATCTGCAACCTGAGTGCTGGTGGTGCCGCTGGCAACGCTGGACGGGTCCTTGACCGGCGCTTCAGTCGCGGACTGCCCGGCAAAAACATAGCCCGTACCATTGGAGGTGTTCAGGATGGTTGCCAGCTGGCTGAGGCTGCTTGTTGCCTCGGTCGAGACAGAGTTGACCGTGGAGGTGGAGCTGGACCCGCCAATGCTCAGCAGGTTTGTGGCCATGCTCTGGGCGAGCGAGACAATCTGCTTGAGTGCGCTGGCCGTAACGGTCAGGCTGTTCTGGGCATTGGTAATGTTGGTCTGCCAGGCTTTAACCTGCGTGATCTTTGGCGTCAGCTCAAAAACATTGGAGCGCGAAGAGCCCAGACCGGCAAAGGTTTCTGCCGTAATGCCGTTGCTGGAGGTCTGCCACGCCAGAGTGGTCTGGGCGTTGGTGAGTTCCTGCACAGCGGAAGAAAGAACAAGGTTTGCAGCGCTCGCGCCATACTGCCCGATAGAAGTGCTCATAATAAAGTATCTCCCTCTCTCAAGGCTTAGTTGATGGCGTTAAGAAGAGCGCTGAACATGGTCTGGACGGAAGAAATGATCTTGGCATTGGCCGTATAGGCATTTTGCAGCGCCACGATCTTGGACATTTCGTTATTCACGTTCACGCCCGATACGTTGGTCACCTTGGTATTGATGGTGGTCTGCACGGCGGTTGCGTAGGTCAGGTTGGTGCTGGCCGTGCCAATGACCGCGCCCTGAGCGGAGGTCAGGGAGGTGGCAAGGGCAACCAGCCCCTGCGTGCCGCTATATCCGGTCTGGAGTGTCCCGCTTGGCCCCAGGCCCGTGGTGGGGGCAGAGAGCGTACCGCCATCGTCCACATCATCGCTGGAGGTGCCGAAGGTGGTGCTCAGCACTTTGGTAATGGTGCTGATGCTGCCATCCGGGGCAAGCTGGGATGGGGTGGTGGAGTAGCTGTCGCTCACGCTGATGGCGGAGGACAGGCCAACAATACCGTCAGGCGTGGTTTTGGTCGTGTCGTAGGACTGCGCGGTATTCGTACCGTTGGTGAACAGGGACATACCCGCGTTGTTGAAGCGGTTGATCAGCGTTGCGGAGAACGAATCAAGCTGCGCCTGCATGGTGGGGTAGGTCGTGTCGCGCAGGGTAATGTTGGCACCCAGCGTGCCACTGGTCAGGTGGGACGTAATATCCGTGGTGGAGGTGTTGGTCGTGCCATCCGCAACCGTAATGCCCGCAATGGGGGAATTGGCCGGGTCACCCGCCTTGTAATACATGGAATCGGTAATGGTGGTGCTGGCTGTGCCACCGTTGGTTGCCGAGAGCGGCCAGGTATTGCTGGGCAGGGTCTGGGTGTTGTTGCTCAGGCCGATCTGGTCCGGGCGGGTTGGCAGCTGGGTGCCATCCTCGGTCGTGACGATCATATCGCCCTTGGACGTTTCGGTGAACTTTACCCCCAGTTCGGAGGAGAGGTCGTTCATGACCTCAAGACGGCTGTTTTCCAGGCTGGACGTGTCGGACCCAACGGCCTGCAAACCCATGATCTGCTTGGAAAGCTGACCGATCTGGGTGAGGTTCTGGTTGATGGTGGACACGGTGGAAACAATGGTGTTTTCCGCCGTCTGCCGCTGCTGGGTGTAGGTGGATGCCAGCGTGTGGATCGTGTCGGTCAGGGATGTGGCGGCCGTAATGACCGCAGTCTGTGCCGAACTGTCCAGCGGGGTGGAGGTCAGGGAGGTGAGGGCGCTCTGCACATTGCCCAGCTCGTCCGACAGGGTCTGGGTATCGCCCGATGTGGCGGAGGTGGAGCCCTGAACGGATTCTACCGCTGCCAGCGAATTGGAGGAGGATGTCAGGGCCGAAACCTTGGCATTCTGCGTGTACAGCGAAGATTGCAGGAAGGGGCTGACATTGACCACCGTTTTGCCAATGCGCACGCCCGTACCCTGATTGCCCGCAACGGCCGAGGTCACGCTGGCCGATTCGGAGGCATAGCCGGTGGTGCTGGAGTTGGCGACGTTCTGGGAAACGACGGAGTACTGGTATTCAATCCCGTTCAGCCCGCTGGAGGCTATTGATAGAGCTGATCCTAGATCCATTGTGTTCCTCGTCCGTCCATCACGGCGTTTTTAAAAATCTGGTCACGAATAGCAGCCATTTGGCAGCAGTTAAAGAAGTCTTACGGCGCAATGGTTTTTAGAAGGTTAACGCGCTGCGCAAAACACCCCGTCAGGCAGCTGCCTAGCTGCTGGAATCCTGCGTGATCTTGTCGATCGCGTTGGTCCGGCGGGTGGATTCGGTCTGCACAAGCTGGAAGTTCAGGTCGTAATCGCGCTGGATTTCCACCATGCGGGTGGTTTCCGTAATGGCGTTGACATTGCTGCTTTCCAGCATGCCCTGCCGGATTTCCTTGTGGGGCAGAACCCGCGTGCGGGTGGTGGGCTTGAGCAGGTAGCTGCCCTCGGGCTGGAGGGTGTTCAGGTTGTCCACCGTCATCAGGTCCAGCGTGCCAATGGCCCCATCCTGCGTGGAGATTGTCCCGTCGGAGGCAACGGAGAGAACATCGTCCTCACGCGGGATAACAATGGGGCGCTGGAAACGGTTGAGGATCGGGTTGCCGTTAATATCCACAATCGTCCCGTCAGAGCGGCGCTGGAACTGGCCGTTGCGCGTCAGCCGCACGCCCTGCGTGGTCTGCACGGCAAAAAACCCTTCCCCGTTAATGGCAAAATCGGTGGGGTTGCCGGTCTGGCGCAACTGGCCCTGCCCGTGGTCCTGATAGGTGGCGCGGTCCTGCGTGTAAGCTTCCGTGCGTTCACCGGGGATGCCGTGAATGTCTTTTTGCTTGACGATATAATCCGAAAACAGCTCGCGGGAGGACTTGAAGCCCGTTGTATTGGCGTTGGCCAGATTGTTGGACGTGACTTCAAGGTCATGCGTTAGCGCATTGATGCGGGACAAGGCGATGTAGGTCGTGTTGTCCATGGCTTCTGACTCCGGCGGGTGATTTGGGTGGTTTGGGCTGCTTACGCACGGCAGGCCCCGAATCATGCGGGGCATAATATGGTTTTCCGTGCAGGAAATCTATTGGATTGACCATAATACAGCAACAGAGGATGTGTGGCATATACAACAAAACGTGGCTTAATGTATAAGTGGTAAGGAATTGGCCAGACAAAACCTCTTGCAATGGCCATGCTGTCGTCTTACCTCTTGCTGGCAATACATGGTGTGGCAGCTAGCGGCTGTGCGTATGGCCATGTAAGTTCCCGCCCATGCTCCCATCATCGTGCTGTTGCTGGGGTGAGCGTGGTGCAAGGCACACCCGGAGGCTTGTCATCCTATGATGCGTTCCCTTGATATCGCCGGTACGGGCATGCAGGCCCAGACGACGAACGTCGAGACAATTTCCCACAACATCGCCAACATGACGACCACTGGCTACAAGCGGCGTCGGGCGGAGTTCCAGGATCTTATCTACCAGGATCTGCGCCGCGCGGGGACCATGAGCTCGGATACGGGTGACCTTGTGCCATCCGGCGCGCAGGTTGGTCTGGGCGTGCGTACCGCAGGCATTTACCGTATTAACGAGCAGGGCACTCTGGAGCAGACCGGCAATGCGCTGGATATGGCCATTGAAGGGCGCGGCTACTTCCGCGTTACCCTGCCATCGGGCGAATACGCCTATACGCGCGACGGCACGTTCTCCCTCTCCAACGACGGGACGATCGTAACGGCAGACGGCTACCCGCTCAGCCCCGATATTTCGCTGCCAAACAACGCTGAAAACATTACCGTCGATCAGAGCGGGCAGGTGCAGTACACCCTGTCCGGGCAGACCACGGCGCAGGTTGCCGGGCAGATTCAGCTCGTCACCTTCCAGAACGAAAACGGTCTGGCCGCCATGGGGCAGAACCTGTTTACCTCCACCACCTCTTCGGGTGACCCCATTACGGGCACACCGCAGAGCACGGGCTTTGGGGACATCCGGCAGGGCTTTGTGGAAGAATCGGCCGTGAACGTCGTGACCGAAATTACCGACCTCATTACTGCGCAGCGTGCGTATGAAATGAACAGTAAGGTCATCACCGCTTCTGATGAAATGCTTCAGACACTTACGAATCTGAAATAACATGTCCCTGCGGGCAGCCATACTGCCGCTGCTGGCTGCGGTTTTTGCGGTTCTGCCGCCCGCAGCCTGCCTTGCCGCAACCCTGCGCACGGCAACCACGGTTACATCGGATACGGTGCGGCTGTCGGACCTGTTCATGGACCTCGAGCCCGGGCAGGACCGTGTTCTTGGGCCAGCCCCCCTGCCGGGCAGCAGTTTTGTTGTGGGCGGGCGGCAGCTTCTGGCCATAGCCGACCAGTATGGCGTGGACTGGATGGACCAGTCCGCAACGGCGCAGACCACCGTTACACGCGCTGGCCGTGTGCTGGACCGTGATTTTTTTATCCATATGATCAAGCAGAATCTGCCTGATCTGGGCGAAGGCCCTGTAACGGTTGAGCTGGGGGATTTTCACCCCATGACCGTTGCGGCGGATGACCCCAAACCTGTTGTCATGTCCGATCTGGACTGGGACCAGAAGAGTGGCCGTTTTTCCGCCACCGTGTACCGCACTCACCCGCTGGGCGATATTACGCAGGATTCGTTTTTGCTGACCGGGGTGGTCCATGCGGCGCAGCGTGTGCTGGTTTACACCCATGCGCTCTCGGCCGGTACGGTGCTGGCCGCAGCAGACGTGCGGGTGGACGACTCCTACACGGGGCGGAGTGGCTCCAAGGCCTATACGGCGGATGCGGATGTTGCGGGCATGACCCTCCTGCACAGCGTTATGGTGGACGAACCCGTGCTGGAGCGGGACCTGCGGCGGACGATTGTCATGCACAAGGGGGACCCCATCATGCTCTCCTATATTGCGCCGGGCCTGCGGCTGTCGGCCACGGGGCGCGCGCTGGAAGATGGGGGCGTGGGCCAGTATGTGCATGCGCTCAACCTCGCCAGCAAAATGATTCTGACGGGGCGGGTGGTCAACGGGTCAGAAATGGAGGTGGACACCACATCGGGCGCCGTGCCATCGGATGGGAACGCCCTGCGTCGCCTCAGTTCGTCCTCCCGCTCCGGTGGGCAGGGCGGCATATACCCCCGGTAGTAGCTGAATGACTTGGAGAGACTTATTGACCCAACACCGTCTGTCTGGCGCCATTATGGTCGGATTGCTGGGCCTTGCCTCCTGCTCCGGGCTGGCGGATACGAGCGAGCTGGGGCACCCCCCGCGCATGACCCGTACATCGGACCCCACGCAAACGCCTGATTACCGGCCGGTCACCATGCCCATGCCGCCCTTGCAGGCACCGCCAACCGAGGTGGGCAGCCTGTGGCGGCCGGGTAGCCGTGCCTTCTTCAAGGACCAGCGTGCTTCTCAGGTAGGAGACCTGCTGACCATCAAGGTCGAGATTGCGGATAACGCGGATGTCACGAATGACACGTCCGCCTCGTCCAGCGGGTCGGAAGATTTTGGTATTCCCAGCCTGTTCGGGCTCAAGGGCAAGGCCCTGTCGCACCTGACCCAGTCCGATGCGCTGAACACGAGCAGCGCAAGTGCTAACGCCGGTACCGGCACCATCCGCCGGACAGAAGCGGTCACCCTTACACTGGCAGGCACCATTACGCAGGTGCTGCCTAACGGTAACTTTGTGGTGGTAGCCCGCCAGGAAGTGCGCATTAACGGGGAGTTGCGCCAGCTTATGGTCAGCGGTGTTGTGCGCCCGCAGGACATTCTGGAAGACAACACCGTAACCCACGACCGCATTGCGGAAGCCCGTATTTCCTACGGTGGGCGTGGTCAGCTGACCAAGCAGCAGACGCCGCGTTACGGCCAGCAGATTCTGGACAATGTCCTGCCGTTCTAATCGGGCGGACACCGCGTTTATGTTGCGTTGGGATGAAGGTTCCAAAAAGGTGGGGCATTCCCCAACGCATAACTTGACATAAGGGTTCAATTCACCCCATTCAACAAGTTGTGCAATGCCTGTTTTCTGTGTGTTGCATGGCCATCAATGCCGGGGCGGGGTGCTGCGGCCAGAAGGAACCTGGCGGTAGCCGGATCGCGCATGGATGGCGATGCTGGCATTATCGGCAGGTAACACCACGGGAGATAAGCATGAATAACGGTGACAACGCATTCGGCACCCTAGCCGAGCCTAACCAGACCATACTTGTACAGGGGCTGAATGTTGCCAGCCTGAAGTGTGAAACCGACGCCCCGATCGCTATTGGTGGCACGGTACGCAGCGCGCATCTGCAGGCCCCGATTGTGGATGTTCTGGAAAGCGGTGTGGTCTCGGGCGAACTGGTGGCCGAGGAAGTGGTTATTCGTGGCACGGCGGAAAACGTGGTTGTCCGCGCCAAGCGCTTTTTTGCAACCGGCACCGCCAAGATTCAGAACTGCACGCTGTTCCTTGAAGGCGTGAGCGGGTGCAGCATCCAGCAGGGTGCGGAACTGACGGGTGACTTCAAAATCACCACGGCAGCCCTTGGCGCAGCCCCGGCTGCTCCGGCAGCGCCTGTAACACCTGCTGCCGCCCCTGCAAGCTTTACCCCGGCCGCCGCTGCTCCCGCATCTGCCAAGCCCGTCAAGGTTGAGGTCAAGCCCTCCCCGGCTGCTGCCGTGTCTTCCAAGTCCACCACCACGGAATCCTCCAAGTCTGCACCGGCCAGCACGGATAACGGTTCGGTCTGGGGGGATGTGGATCAGGTCATCCGCTCCACGGCGGAAACGGAAGATGGCCATGCGTCCCTGATGGGTATGTCCGATACGCAGCCGTAAGTCTGTGTCTGGTCTGGGGTCAGGCTTGTGGGTGGGGTGTGTGGCTGGCTGCACTCCCCTTTATGTGGCCGGTTCTGCCGCCATGCCCGACCGCCAGAGTGTTTTTATGAAGAGATGTCGTAGGTTGTGATGCTGATACCCCGTTTGTCGTTCGGGAAACTTGTGCATATTTCATCAAGCCTGATGACTCTTCTTCTGGCGATGAATATCCACACCATCGCCGGACACATGAAGGATGATAGTGCGGAGACGGCTGCGCAGCCTCTGGTTTCTGTCGCGCAGGCGGCAGCGGCCGAGAACATGCCTTCCGTCAACGATTCCAGCAGCAAGACCAAAAGCGACAAGGACGCGCTGGAGGGCTGGGTTTCCGTGCTGGACGCCAACGAAGCGGCGGAAATGTCCCCCGATGTGGGCGATGCGGCAGGTGGCGGCAAAAAAAAGGTGTCTGTTGCGGCAGATGACTGCGCCAAGGGTATTTCCTGCGCACAGGTCAAAACCGGAACGGCGGGGCTTGGCCCCGACCCCGACCCGGAGGTCAGCAAGGCTGAGGCCGATCTGGTCAAGGATATTCTGGCCCGCCAGTCCACCATTGAGGGCGAGCAGCAGCAGCTTGACCAGCAGAAGCATGTGCTGAACGCCGCCCGTGCCGTGCTGGACCAGAAAATGAACACGCTGGATGCCTCCATGGCCACGCTGGAGCAGAAGCAGGCCGCCCACCGTGAGGTGATGGACGCCGAGACAGACCGGCTGGTCAAGATTTACGAGGACATGCCCCCCAAAGAGGCAGCGGCGGTCTTCAATATCATGGACATCCACGTGCTTATTGCCGTGGCCAGCAAAATGAACACCCGCAAGGTGTCAGCCATTATGGGCAACATGTCGCCCGAACGTGTGAACCTTATCTCCCAGTTCATGGCAGGGGTCCGGAGCTTCCGGGCACCGTCCGATGGGGGAGATGGTGGGGACCGGGTCGCGCAGAACGTAGGCACGGCAACATGGTGGGCCAAGCCCAGTGTTAGTGCCACCCCTGCGGCAGGTAACCGTGCGGGAGGGGCGCAGTCTTCCCAGTAGCCACTGGCCTATTCGGGTTTTTTGGCGCAAGGGCGGCTCTTATCTCGCATTTGCATGGGAAATGGCTTAAAATAACACGTCATCTGGCAGCCATGGCCCGCTTGCCGGGCTTGGCGGCATCAGGCACCCAGATCGACCAGGTCGGACGCAGGGTGCGCGTGTGGGCTTGAAGGACGGGAACAAAAAGGCATGATGATCAGGCGCGGAATAATGGTGGCCCTGGTTCTGGCGGTTGCGGGGTGTTCACCCGACCATATTGCCAGCAAAATAACGGGACGTGAGTGCAGCGCCGGTTATATTCAGGAAGGGGAGGACTGGTGTGCTCCCCCCGAGCGTCCGCCTGCGCCGCAGCCGTACTGCACACAAAGCTGGAATGGTGTGGACTGCTGGGCCCGCCCGGACCTGATGCCCAATGTGGCGCGTGAGGTGGCAGAAGGCCCAACAGGGCTGACGCAGGACCAGAACGCACAGCGGTTGAACATGTCGATCAAAAAAATTCCGCCGACAAACGCGTATTATCCATAAAACGGGGTTCGTTTGGTGCACCGGACCGGGTTACAATACAAGCTGGAGTGGGTCTGGTGTTGCAAGGCTGTTCTTTTACTGTGGCACAACGTGCCCATGATGTGTTTATGGCTATACAGCAGCCAGTTTGCCTTGACGGGCATGATAAGGCGATGGCAAGGCCATGGTTTGGCGGAGCGCGGAGTGTTTGGATGCTGAAACGTCTGGAGAGTTGTGTGGTTCCCCATTTTTCCATCGTGACAGCGTAGCCATTCCCGCATGAAAAATTTTCTTACAAGTCTCAAGGCTCTGGGCCGCACGCAGCAGATCGCACTTGGTGTTGCGGGGGCTGCCCTGCTGGGTGCTCTAGCCTATTTTTCTTTTTATGCCGGAGCCGGGGCCAGCGCCCTGCTGTATGGTGAGCTGGACCTGACCGAAGCGGCCGAAATGGCCGATGACCTCGCCAAGGCCCATATCTCCTTTACCACCAGCCAGGACGGTACCCGCATTTTTGTGGCCAAGGACAAGGTCGCCAGTGCGCGCCTGCTGCTGGCCAAGGATGGCCTGCCCAGCGGTGGTGCCGTCGGGTATGAGCTGTTTGACAAAAGCGGCACCCTGACCAGCACCCAGTTTGAGCAGTCGATCAACGAGACCCGCGCCATGGAAGGCGAGCTGGAACGCTCCATCCGCCTGCTGCATGGGGTGCGGAATGTGCGTGTGCATCTGGTTCTGCCGCACCGGGACCTGTTCTCGACCGAGACAAATCCCTCGCAGGCCAGTGTGGTGCTGGATATTGGCCGTGCTGGCCGTATGGCGCCCGATGGTATTCAGGCGATCCAGAACCTTGTTGCTGCCGCCGTGCCGGGCCTGCGCCCGCAGAATATTTCCATCGTGGATACGCGCGGTGATGTGCTGGTCAAACCGGGTGACCCGGATAGCCTGGCCGGGCAGGAATCGCAGATGGAAAAAATCCGTCATGCGGAAGAGCAGCGCCTTGCTCAGGCGGTGGAGGACATGCTGGTGCCCACACTGGGTGCAGGCCATGTGCGTGCCCGTGCCGCCGTGACCATGTCCACCGAGGAAGTGCACGAAACGGAGGAAAGCTACGACCCCAACCAGCAGGTTTTGCGGTCGCAGCAGACAAGCTCGGACAAGAGCGTTAACACCGAATCCAGCCCCAGCACCACGGTGGGCAACAACCTGCCCAATGCCAATGCCAATCAGGACAACAAAACCGGCTCGACCAACGACCGCGAGGAAGAAACCAATAACTACGAAATTGGTAAGCGCGTGCGGGTTGTTAGCCAGTCGCGCCCCCGCATTGCACGGGTGAGCATGGCGGTGCTGGTTGATGGCACCATGACCAAGGACAAAAGCGGCAAGGAAGTCTGGACCCCGCTGGACGACTCCGAGCTGGAGCGGATTACCACCCTCGCCCAGACCGCCGTAGGCTTTGACAAGGCCCGTGGGGACGAAGTGCGCGTTGTGTCCATGCGGTTCATGCCCGATGGCGGGTTTGATTTTGCTGGCGGCAGCATCGACTACTTCAGCCGCGAAATGCTCATTTACATGGCGGAGTGGGTTATTCCCATCCTGCTGGTACTGGGTGCCCTGTTTATTGGCCTGCGCCCCATGCTGCGCCGCACCGGGCTGGTTACCCTTATTTCCAAGGAACTGCACGGGCAGGAAAAACTGCTCGAAGGTGTGGAGGGTGGCTCCATTGTTATGGGTGCTAACGGCCAGATGCTCCATGCCAGCAGTGGCCTGCCTGTGGGCGAAGATGGCCATGGGGTCGATCTGGATGGTGTTCAGGGCAAGCTGCGGCGGGAAGCGCTGGATAGGGTGGCCGATCGCTTTGAAAACAACCTTGATGAAACCATACTGATTATCCGGAGCTGGCTGTCCGCCCCGGATCCGAAGAAGGGAGCCTAGGCCATGTCCGAGACCGCAGCAGCCCCCGAGGCACGGCCGCCGGAAGCCCCTTCTCCCGTTGTGCATGATGAAACCAGACACCTGACCGGCAAGCAGCGTGTTGCCATTCTTCTGCTTGCTGCAGGGCGTGAGCGCGCGGTTAAGGTGCTCAAGCAGTTGCAGGAAGATGAAGTCCGCGATGTATCGGTCGCCATGGCCGGGCTGGGGCTGATCAGCGCCTCCGTGGTGGAGGAAGTGTGCGCGCAGTTCACCAAGAACTTCGAATCTTCCGAAGGGCTGGTGGGCACGTACGAAACTACCGAGGAACTGCTGCGCAAGGCGCTGTCGGGCGAACAGGTCGACAAGATCATGGAAGAAATCCGTGGTCCGGCCGGGCGCACCATGTGGGACAAGCTGGGCAATGTGCAGGAAATGGTTCTGGCCAACTACCTGCGCAACGAATACCCGCAGACCGCCGCTGTTATTCTCAGCCGCCTGCAACCCGCCCACGCGGCGCGTGTGCTGACCCTGCTGCCAGAAGACTACGCAACCGAAGTGATGATGCGTGTGCTGCACATGGAAACGGTGCAGCGCGAGGTGCTGGACAGCGTGGAGGCCACCTTGCGGTCCGAGTTTATTTCCTCCCTTGGGCGTTCGTCCAAGCGCGACAGTTACGAGCTGCTGGCCGAAGTGTTCAACAACTTCGACCGCAAGACCGAAACGCGCCTTATGGCGTCCATGGACAAGCGCAACCACGCCGATATGGAAAAGGTCAAGGCGCTTATGTTCACCTTCGAGGACATCAAGCGTCTGCCGCACGAAGCCCTCATGCGTATTGTGGCGCAGGTGGACCGCGAAAAACTGCCGCTCGCCCTCAAAGGCGCGTCCGAAACCGTGCGCAAGATGTTCCTGCAATGCATGTCCAAGCGTGCAGGCAGCATTCTGCTCGAAGAAATTTCCGCCCTTGGCCCTGTGCGCGTGAAGGATGCTGATGCGGCACAGGTTGATATTGTGACCATCATCAAGAACATGGCCAATGCGGGTGAAATCGACCTGACCGAAAACGGCGGTAACGACGAGATCATTCCATAATGCTGGAGCGGGCACTCTTCCGGTCTGGTCTGTGCCGTATGGCGGATGGTGCCTCCTCTGGCGGGGTGCCGGATGCGCCTGTGCGCACATACCCACGGGTGATGGATCTGGAGGATTTTGGCCTCCCGGAAGTGGAACCCACCCCCGAAAAAGACCCGGAGGAGGAAGCTCCTCCCGAGCCACCTCCACCCGACCCCAACCTGCTCAGCATCACGCGTGACGAGCTGGCCGCCGTGCAGCAGCAGGCGCGGGACGAGGGCTACGCAGCCGGTGCTGCCGAAAAAGATGCGGAGCTACAGGCCTTTTACACCGGGTGCCTGGCCGAGCTGACCAATGCCTTCAAGGCGGAAAACGCCCGGCGGGATCAGGCATTGGCCAAGGCATCGCAGGTTTTTGTGGCAACGGTAATAGACATTGTACGGAGCCTGACGGCGCTGGATGGCACCGTACTGCAAGGCATGCAGCGCGACCTGCTGGCCGATGCCGCGAGCTTTGCCCGCGAGTGCGAGGGCGACGTAACCGTGCAGTGCAGCCCGGCCGATATACAGCGCCTGCAAGCTGCCTTACAGAATGAGGGCGGCGTGCAGGTCGAATCCATGTCCGACCTTACGCCGGGCATCATACGGATTTCCACGGCAGCCAATACCATTGTCATTGACCCAGTGCAGTGGCGCAAAAACATGGCTGAAAAAATAGTTGCCAGTGTAACGGCCCTTGCGCGCCAGCGCATGCAGCACAACACTGGGCAGGCATAAGCAGGCGGAGACAACCATGACAACAGAGAACACCGATATCGGGCTTGAGGATTTCGCCACCAGCGCGCCAGCGCCGGATGCCTCCGCCACGGCTGCCCCCGGTGCAGCCCCTGCTGCTGATGGCAAGGATGTGGACGACGTCCAGAAGGAAGCCGTTTACGATATTCCGGTCAAGATAACGGCCGTTATTGGTACGGCCACCATGCCGGTCAACCAGTTGCTGCGCCTTGGGCGTGGGGCTGTGGTCGAGCTGGACCGCAAGCTGGGCGAGGCTGTGGACATTTACGCCAACAACCGCCTGATCGCCCGTGGCGAAGTGGTGGTGGTGGACGATAACCATATTGGCGTGACCATGACGGAAATCCTGTCCTCCTCCGCGACCAACGGTTAAAATCCTTGCCTGCACCCGGTACAGCCGCCGCAAGCATTGCCCAGCCCGCTGCCGGGTTGGGGGCAGGGGCGTTTGTTGTGCCGGTTTTGACCTGCATTGTGGCGTTTGTACTTGTTATCGGGCTTATTTTTCTGGCCCGTTACGGGCTCAAGTTCATGGAGCCGTATCTGCTTAAAGGGCGGCAGACGCCCAATCTGGCGGTTATGGAAAGTGTGGCCGTGGACCAGCGCAGGCGGGTAAGCGTTATCCGTTACGGGCAGAAAAAAGGGCTGGTCCTGACCGGCGGCGGCAATGACGTGTTTATGGGCTGGGTAGATGATGGCAATGCCGTGCCCCCCCCCGCTCCCCCTTTGCCCGGCGGGCAGCCTGCGCCCGGTCCGGCCCCCCATATCTGATGCACAAGCGGAGCCCCAAGCCTTGACAGTTCCTGCCTTTACAAGACGTGGCGTGTGGTTTGCGAGCCTTGCGCTATGTACTCTGGCGGTAGGCGTGCTGGCTGGCATGCCGGTTGTGGCCCATGCCCAGTCCATAGCACTGGATCTGGGCAAAGGTGGGGACCCGGGTACGACCAGCCGCATTATCCAGTTGACCGCCCTGCTGACGGTGCTTTCGCTTGCGCCCAGCCTGCTGGTTATGGTTACGGCTTTTACCCGTATTATTGTGGTGCTCTCGCTGCTGCGCGGGGCTATTGGCTCGCAGGGGACACCGCCCAACACGGTGCTGATCGGGCTTGCTCTGTTCCTCACCTTTTTTGTCATGCAGCCCACGTTCCAGCAGTCATGGGATCAGGGGATTGCCCCCATGATGGACGGACAGGTGGAGGAGATGGAAGGGCTGAAGGCAGCAGCGGAGCCTTTTCGCACGTTCATGCTCTCCCATGTCCGGTCGGCTGATCTGGCTACGTTTGAGCGTCTGGCCAACGTAACCCCCGCTGCAAACGTGGCAGATACGCCGTGGCGTGTGCTGATGCCCGCTTTTATGGTGGGTGAACTCAGCCGCGGGTTTGAGATGGGGTTCCTGCTGTACCTGCCGTTTCTGGTGATTGATATTGTCACATCCAGCGTGCTGATGAGCCTTGGGATGATGATGTTGCCACCTGCAACCATATCCCTGCCATTCAAGCTGATTTTCTTTGTGCTGGTTGATGGCTGGCAGATGGTGGCCGGGGGGCTTGTCCGCAGTTTTGGCGGCTGAGCAGGGGCACTGCGCTGCCCCTGTGTTCCGGCACGGTGTGGAGTCTGCCGGTTTTGTTTCTCCATAATAATAAATAGTCGCAAGTAGAGCGTTTGAGCCTTTAATATTGCAAGGTTTTTAGAAACCGCAATGCGGTTACAGGCTTGCTCATTGTCAAGAAAAAGCTATCATTTCTCGCAGGGCAGGCACCTGTTCCGTCCGGCTTTATGGCCGGAACGGGGGTGGTGGCTGCTATGGTATTGTTTTTAGGTATTTTATCTATCAGGAGCGCAAAGCCGATTGTCTGCGGATCATACGATCTTCTGTAAAGACATCTAGTCACGAACGCGGTATGTAGACCCTTGTTTGTCTGGTCCGTGTGTCTGGATGAGAACAGATTATCTGCTTTTTATCTCAAGGGGCGTCCACTGGCGTTTCCTGGTTTTTGTAAATGTGCAAGGGGGGCCATTAAGGCCACGGCTGGCTGGCGTTTTTTCCATGTGCGGGAAGAATGATCAGGAGTTGCCGCGCAAGGTGCCCCAATAATATGAAGGAAGTTGCACTGATATGCTGCAATGGCTGAACAAGGACGCTCCGTTCCGCGAGAAGATTCGGGTTGTTATGCTGTGTCTGGAAGCATACTTCATGTTCCAGATCATTGTGGAGACAGTTGGCTTTTTCTGGCACGCGCCAGCGCATTACACGTATATCATCAACATGGCGGCTCTTGTTTTCGGGCAGCTGGTTGTTCTGCAGATTTGGCGGTGGTTCACAAGCCTGATCACCGAGCCGGTTGAAAAACTGGCCACGATGGGCGAAGAACTCGGCGACGGTGTCGCCCACAACAACATTCCCTTCCTCAAAAACAAAGACTGCGTTGGCCGCCTTGCCCGCATTATGGCGCGCTTCTCCCGTATGGTGGAAGAGCAGGCCACAGCCCGCCAGCGGCAGGAAAAAATGGCGTCCGAAATTCAGGGTGCCCTGACCGGCAGCCAGGAACGCGACAAGCACACCCATCTGGTTATCGAGCGTCTGGGTCAGGCACTGGCCGACATGGCGCAAGGTGACCTGCGCGCACGCATTGAAGACCCGATTTTTGATGGCGAGTTCGCCCCCCTGCGTGATGCGTTCAACCATTCCGCTTCCCGCCTGAACGAAGCGCTGAGTGCCGTTGCCTCCAACTCGGACCTGATCTCCACCGGTGCGGCAGAAATTTCCACCGCGTCGGACGATCTTGCCAAACGGACAGAAAAGCAGGCTGCCAACCTTGGGCAGGCCGCCTCCTCCGTGCGGACCATTACCGAAGGTGTGCAGAGCAACGCCAAAGCCTGTGCCGATGCCAATGCCGAAAGCCAGCAGGCGCTGGAAAAGGTCAAGGCCGCAACAACGGTCATGACCGAGACCACCAAGGCCATGGACGGGATCAAAAGCTCCTCCGATGCGATTGGTGAAATTATTTCGGTCATAGACGGCATTGCCTTCCAGACCAACGTTCTGGCCCTCAACGCAGGTGTGGAAGCCGCCCGTGCGGGTGAAGCCGGACGCGGGTTTGCCGTGGTTGCGCAGGAAGTGCGCTCGCTGGCCGAACAGTCCGCTACATCCGCCAGCGAGATCAAGCGTCTGATCTCTGTTGCTGCCGAGCAGGTGGCCAAGGGTGTGGATCTGGTGCAGCAGACCGGGCGTTACCTGAGCGACTTTGCCGGCAGCACCCAGAACATTGCCATCCGTGTTGAGGAAATTTCCTCCTCCACACAGGATCAGGCCCAGCGCCTGTCCGAAGTAACCGCCTCCATTGGCGGCATGGATCAGGTGACCCAGCAGAACGCCGCCATGGTGGAAGAAACCACGGCAGCCAGCCACAACCTGACCGCCGAAACCCGGACACTGGCAGCAACCCTCAGCCGCTTTAAAATGGATACGTCCGGTGTGCGCGCAAGCCGCCCGTCCCGTCCGGCCCTTGCCGCACCGCGCTCTGCCGCCCCTCGGCCCAAACCCGCGAGCCCGGCCCGTGTGGCGGCTCCGGCGCCTCAGGCCCCGGCTGCCCCCGCGCTGTCCATGCCCACCACATCTTCCGATGCAGGCTGGGAAGAATTTTAATGGCCATTATTCCAGCATGTCAGGGGCCGCTCGGCCCCTGCCTGTGCGGCTGACAAGGGAGCGGACCGTTGGCTAGTGTGACCTTACCTGAACGTCTGGACACCTCTGCGGCGTTTGCCCTGAAGAGTGAGATCGAACAGGCTGTTAAAAATGCGGGAGGCGAGCAGGTTTCTCTGGATGCCTCTGGCGTGACGTACCTCGGAGGTCTGTGCTTGCAGGTTCTCCTCGCCAGCAGATGCCCCCTTGTGGCGCCTTCGGAGCCAGTCGTGGAGGCGTACGGCCTTTTTGGCGTAAGTGCGTATCTGACTGAGCCGCTGGCGCCATTGAAGGAGTAATGAGGACTATGGTGGAAAAAGTGGGCATTCGTGTCCTGACTGTTGATGACTCGCGCACCATGCAGGGTATGCTCCGCAAAGCCCTGGAAGGGGCGGGGTACGACGTTATTCAGGGTGGGGATGGCGTGGAAGGGCTGGAAGTCCTTCAGGCTGCTGACCCCACGCCCAATGCGATCATTACGGATATTAACATGCCCCGCATGGATGGCTTTGAGTTTATCGAGGCAGTCCGGGCGCTGGAGCAGTACAAACATCTGCCAATGATCGTTCTGACAACGGAAAGCGATCCCGAGAAAAAAGCCCGTGCCCGTGCCGTTGGCGCGACAGGGTGGATTGTCAAACCGTTCAGCACAGACAGCCTTGTGGCGGCTATCCGCCGGGTGACCGCCTGAAGGAGAGAGACCAGCATGAGTGGTGACATGGACGATATCCTTCTGGTTTTTTTCCAGGAGTGTGAAGAGCAGCTTCAGGAACTGGAGCGTGGTCTGTCGGCCCTTTCGGATGGTGAATCCGGGAAGGAGACAATCAACGCCGTTTTTCGTGCCGTGCATTCGGTCAAGGGTGGGGCCGCGTCGTTCGGTCTGGAAAACCTTGTCCGCTTTGCGCATGTGTTCGAAAGTTCCCTTGACGGCCTGCGCTCCGGCCGTGTTGCCCCAACGCCAGAGATCGTCAAAACCTTTCTCAAGGCCATGGACGTTCTGAGCGATCTGGTTGCCGAGGCCCAAGGTGGGGCTACGGTTGATACGGCCCGCATAGACGAAAGCCGCGCTGAACTTCAGGCCATTATTGGCGAAGGCAGCGGCACTGCAGGGCAGAAGGAAGAAGAAACCGTCCCGGCTGATTTTACGCCTGTTCCGGTGGATTTTGAGCCGGTCATGGCCGATTTTGACTTCGGCGATTTTGGCTTTGAGGAAGAAGCTCCGGCAGAAGCGGCATCGCTTGTCGTGACCTTCAGCCCCCATACCGCCATGTATGACCGTGGGGATGACGCGCGTAACCTGCTGATCGGTCTGGCCGATGTGGCCGTGGCCCACGGTGGGGCAAGCACGGTCACCTGCGAAACCGCCGCCCTGCCTGTGCTGGACGCTCTGGAAACCGAAAAATCCTACCTGTCATGGCGTGTGGTTCTGCCCGCCGCCGTGCCGGAGGAAAGCGTGCACACGGTCTTCGACTGGGTGAGCGATGTGTGTGATGTCACCATCACGCGCGACGGTGGCCCCGGCCCCAGCGGCGGGGAACAGCCCGCCGAGGAACAGGCCGCCCCGGCCGAGCCCGAACAGCCCGCCCCCGTGGCAGAAGCCCCCGCACCGGCCCCTGTGGCGGCCAGCCCTGCGCCCAGCACGGTTGCGGAAAAAATTATGGCGGAAATGCCGCCCGCGCCAACCCCCGCCACTACGGCGCCTATTGCCGCTGGCAATGCTGCGGCCACACGCCGCCCGGTAGAACAGGCGACCATCCGCGTGGACCTGCACCGCGTGGACGACCTGATGGACCTTGTGGGCGAACTGGTGATTGCACAGGCCGCTCTGGAATCCATTGGCCAGCGCGAAGACGATGCCCAGCAGGAAATGATCAAGCGCATCGCCAGCATGAAGGCCCTGACGCGAGATATTCAGGACGCCGTCATGGCCGTGCGTGCCCAGCCTGTGCGCAGCGTGTTCCAGCGCATGCAGCGCGTTGTGCGCGAGGCCTGCTCCATGACCAGCAAGGACGTGGTGCTGACGCTGGAGGGTGAGGACACGGAAGTGGACCGCACTCTGGTTGAAAAACTGTCCGACCCGCTGACCCACATGCTGCGTAACGCCGTGGACCACGGGATTGAAAGTGCCGAGGCCCGGATTGCCGCTGGCAAATCCCCCACGGGGCAGATCCTGCTTTCCGCCGGGCATCGCTCTGGCCGTATTCTCATCACCATCAAGGATGATGGGGGCGGGATCAACCGCGAGCGCGTTCTGGCCACTGCGGTCAAGCGCGGTATTATTGCCCCCGATGCCGTGCTGACGGATGATGAGATCAATAACCTGATCTTTGCTCCGGGCTTTTCCACCGCCGCGACCGTGTCCGACCTTTCGGGCCGTGGGGTGGGGATGGACGTGGTCAAGCAGGCCATTCTGGGCCTTGGCGGGCGTGTGACAATCAGCAGTGTGGAAGGGCAGGGTACAACCTTCTGCCTGAGCCTGCCGCTCACACTGGCCGTGCTTGATGGCATGCTGATTGTAGCGGCCGGGTCCACCATGGTTGTTCCCGTGTCCTCCGTGGTGGAAACCATGATGGTCAACCACAAGGACATTTACATGCTGCCCGATGGCGCCAATGTGGTGTCTATCCGCGGGGCATGTATGCCGCTTATTCCGCTTGCCTCCGAGCTGGGGCTTGGCGGCGGCGGCACGGCCAGCCTGTCCGAGGAGGACGTGATCCTGGTTGTGGAAAACGAGTCCGGCGCACGCGCGGCCCTGATTGTGGAGGATATTCGCGATCAGGCACAGGTGGTGATCAAGAGCATCGAGAAAAACTACCGGCAGATGGCCGGTGTTTCCGCTGCCACCATTCTGGGCGATGGGAGCGTCTCCCTTATTCTGGATGTTCCCGCACTGGTTGCGAATGCTCTGGGGCGGATTGACACACGACCGTCGGATGTTCGCACAGGGCTTGCGGCATAAAACCCAACACCACATCAGCCGATCTGTATTTGAGTAGGAAAATGGATATGACGGACGAAGCCGGCGCGGACGCCAAACTTGTCAAGATGATCGTGTTTGCGGTGGGTGATCAGGAATATTGTATTCCTATCCTGAGCGTGCGCGAAATTCGTGGGTTTGAAAAAACAACAGCCCTGCCGTTTGCCCCGCATTATGTGTGCGGTGCAATCAACCTGCGCGGCATTATCCTGACCGTGATCGACCTTGCGGTGTACCTGAACGTGGAACCGCAGCCCGACAACCCGCGCCGCGTGGTGATTATTGTGGAATCCCGCAATGGCACCGTGTGTGGCCTGCTGGTGGACCGGGTGATCGACATGGCTGACGTTAATCTGGCCGATATTCAGGCCGTGGCGGAGGAAGATAGCAGCCTGAGCGGTCTGGTCATGATTGCGGACCGCATGATTGGCGTGCTCCGGCTGGAAGTTGTGGTCGGCCAGTTGGTAGGCGGGATGACGTCCTGATGGTTGACGCGCGTTCTACTGCCGAACCGGAGTATACGGACGCCGACTTCCAGATGGTGCGGCGGATTGCCAAGCAGGAAGCCGGGATTTTTATACCCGATTCCAAAAGTACGCTGGTGTATTCACGCGTTTCCCGCCGTGTGCGCGAAAGCGGGATGGAGAGCTTCCACGCTTACCTTAACTATGTGCAAAGCCCTTCTGGCCGGGCGGAAATGGAAAAGCTGGTCTGTGCGTTAACAACCAACGTCACCAGCTTTTTCCGTGAGCGGCCGCATTTTGTGCATATGGAGCAGAATGTCATGCCAGCACTTGCAGCCAAGCTGCGTAGTGGCGGGCGTGGGCGCATATGGTCTGCCGCATGTTCCACTGGCCCGGAGCCGTGGAGCATCGCCATGTCTGTTCTGTCGGCTTTTCCAGAGGCCGCATCGTATGACATGCGTATTCTGGCAACGGACATCAATTCCAACGTGGTGGCGCAGGCTGCTGCGGGAACCTACGTTGCCAGCGAGACGGATGGGATTTCCACGACCCAGAAAAACCAGTTCATGCAGGCCGATGACCGGGGAAACCTGACCTTTGTCGGCAATATCCGCTCGCTTCCGGTGTTCAAGGTGCTCAACCTGAATGCCGACTGGCCGATGCGGGGGCAATTTTCGGTTATTTTCTGCCGGAACGTCGTGATTTATTTTGATGAACCCACGCGGGAGCGCCTGTGGGGCCGTCTGGCCGACAAGCTGGAAAGCGGTGGGTTCCTGTATGTTGGTCATTCCGAAAAAGTGGCCAATCCCCGCCAGTGCGGCCTGGAGCAGGTGGCTCCGACCATTTACCGGAAAGCAAGCTGATTAATGGCCCAGCCAGTAAAAGTTCTGATTGTTGATGATTCACGCACGATCCGCGCGCTGATCAAGCGTTCCTTTGCACAGAACCCTGATATTGAAGTCTGTGGTGAAGCGGCAAACCCGCTGGAAGCCCGCGACCTGATTATTAAAGACCAGCCGGACGTGATTACCCTGGACGTGGAAATGCCGGGGATGAACGGCCTGCAGTTTCTGGAAAAAATCATGCGGATGCGCCCCATCCCCGTTGTCATGGTGTCCAGCCTGACAGCCAAGGGAGCGGATACGGCCATTACGGCGCTCCAGATGGGGGCGTTTGACTGCTACCCCAAACACAACGTGGCACCGGGGGAAGATGCATTTGCAGGCCTTGGGCGGCTGGTTGTGCTGGCGGCCCGCTCTCAGCCGGTTTCACGCATTCAGCGGCGCACACCTTCGGCCCCGGTCAGCCACGCGCAGACCACGTGGGGCAACTCGGTGGACCTTGTGGCCATTGGCTCATCCACCGGTGGGGTAGAAGCGCTGGAAGAAGTGCTTTCGGGGTTCCCGCAAAAGAGCCCGCCGGTTGTTATCTGCCAGCATATGCCCCCGCTGTTTACGGCCAGCTTTGCAAACCGGCTTAACCAGTCCATGCCCGCGCTCTCCATTGCCGAGGCGCAGGATGGAGAGGTGCTGCAACCCGGCATGGTCCGGATTGCCCCCGGCGGGGACCGGCACCTTGTGATTGATAACAGCGGCGGCAAATACATAACGCGGCTGATCAGCGGTGCACCCGTTAGCGGGCACTGCCCGTCGGTGGATGTGCTGTTCAAGTCTGTTGCCAAACATGCCGGGCGCAATGCGCTGGGGATCATCCTGACCGGCATGGGGCGGGATGGGGCCGAAGGGCTGCTGAACATGCGGCAGGCCGGGGCCTATACAATCGCGCAGGACAAAACGTCCGCAGTTGTTTATGGAATGCCACGGGTTGCGGCGGAAATTGGCGCGGCCTGTCAGGTTGTGCCATTGCGCCAGATCAGCTCTGCCGCCATGGCCATTCACGCGCGCTAACTTCAAAAAGGGCGGCTCTTAACCGCCCTGTTTATCCGCTGCCGGTCTTTGATGGCTGGAATTGAGACTAGGAATAAGGGGGAGACAAATGCCTGCCGCTTCACAAATCAAGGCCCTGATCGTAGATGACCAGGCCTCTATCCGTCAGGTTCTGGCTAACAGCATGGCCGAAATCGGCTTTACCAACATTGCCCAGCGCAAGGATGGTAAGGAAGCTTTGGAATATCTGGACCAGAACCCCACGCATCTGGTGATTTCCGACTTTAACATGCCGGTTATGGATGGTCTGGCCCTGCTGCGCGCCGTGCGGAGCAACCCGAAAATCCAGAAAGTGGCGTTCATCATCCTGACCGGCGAGGCCAGCAAGGATCTGGTGCAGGAAGCGGTCAAGGCTGGTGTTAACAACTTCCTTGCCAAACCTTACACCGTAGCCAAGCTGCGTGAGGTTCTGGAAAAGGTGTTCGGGCCTATCAAGTGAACGACCACTCCGTAGTTAAAACGGTTATTCAGGGAGAAGTAGAAATTTCTGGCGATCCGTCAGTGGTTTTTGCAACACTGCTTGGCTCCTGTGTTTCGGTCTGCATGTTTGACCCGCTTGCACGTGTTGGTGGCATTAATCATTTTTTGCTGCCAGAGGGGGGAGCGAGTGAATCCGGCACCGCCATGCGGTTTGGCGTGAACTCCATGGAAATGCTGGTCAACGGTCTGCTCAAGGCCGGGGGGCAGCGTAGCCGGCTGGTGTGCAAGGTTTTTGGCGGTGCGGCCGTAGTGCCTAGTCTGGGCCGCATCGGGCAGGAAAATATTCGTTTTGTAACCCATTATCTGGTGGATGAAGGTATCCGCTGCGTGTCCCAGAGCTTGGGCGGCACATTGGCCCGGCGTATTCGGTTCTGGCCAACAACGGGCCGTGCACAGCAGAATCTGGTGCAGGACGTACAGGGTATTGGCAAGCAGGAAGTCGCCTACAGCCGGCGTGAGGCTGAAGCAGAGCGGAAATGGGCTAGAGAAGCCAGTTCCGAGGTCGAGCTGTTTTAAAAGCCGGGCCGGAGAGGATGAAGAACATGGATGTGGTGCCCCCTTTGCCCCATGGTGCAGCCGGGACCGAACGCAGTATGCGCGATGTGATGGACCATCTGGTAGAACTGCTGGATGAGACTTATCAGGATTTTACGGGTGTGCAGCGCGTGGTAGGCGAAAACATGGCCGCCGCCCCGCTGAGTGATGCGGATGTGCAGGCCCTGCAACGGCTGGATTCCGCCACACAAACGGTAGAGGCCGTCTCCACCGTGCTCAAAAATCTGGTGGCCTCTTACGGGCAGACCGAAACACAGCCGCTGGATGTTGGTGTTCTGAGCCAGGGCGTTAAGCTCTGCCATGTTATTCAGGTGCTCCGTCATGGTGTGCAGGCGGAAACGGACAGCCATTCGGGCGAAGTGGACCTGTTTTAACGCTCATACTGCCCGTGCTGGCGTAAGCCCTGCTTACGCCACGTAGCGGGTTGTGCGGTTTATGCCCCGGCTTGTGGGGCGTGTGCACGGCCAAGGAGCCGCGCACGGGCCAGCCCCCACCCGACCATTAAAAAGACCCACCCTGCCGTGCGTTCCGTAAACAGGGAACTGGTCGAAGCAAGCGGCCAGAACAGCATGCATACCGTAATAAAAAGCATGGCCTGCATAAGGTCCCGGCTTGCAAGGGCTGCCAGCAGCAGTTTTTTCAACCACAGCAGCACCACACATACAAACAGGAACAGCCCGGAAAGCCCCGCTGTGGTGGCGATTTCCAGATAGGTGTTGTGTGGATGAATGGTGCACCCCGCGCCTATGTCCTGCCCGGCAACCATGTGAGCAAATTGCGGGATACCGTATACATAGGTTGTCTCGCCGCAATGGGCTCGAAAACCGTTATACCCCAGCCCCAGCAACGGGTGTGCATGAACCATGTTGAGCGCACGAATATAAAGCTGGCCGTAGGGGGACTGCGAAAAATGCCCGAGCTGCTCAAAAAAGCGCAGAACCAGCTTGTCGTAGGACGGAGGGGAGATAAACGGCAGAAGGGCCAGTGCCACAAAACCGGATAGTGTTGCCAGCAGCACCATGACCCGTGTGGTTTTAATGAGCATGGCGCACAGGAAAAATCCAAAAAACACCAGCAGTGCAGGCATTCTTTGCCCGATCATGACCATGGTCAGCAGTAAAAAGGACATAAGGGCCAGCCCTGCCAGCTTCTGGGCCAGTTCCTTTTTCTGCACCATACGCATGGGGTAGATCATCAAGCCGGGAAACATGATGATGGCGAGCGGTGGCCCGGCCCGTGGCTTAAAAAATGGCCCTGTAAGAGCACCATCCTGCCAGCGCGGGTAGCCCCACGGGTTCACCCCAACCAGATACTGCTCCCAGCACAGGCAGATAATCCACACCCCGGCCAGTGTTACGCACAGGCCCAGTAATTGCTGTTTTTGCGTGCTGTCCAGCAGCCATTCTTCCAGCGCTTTGGCAAAAACAAAATAACGCAGGAGCGCTATGGCCTCCAGAACGGCATGTGTGGACCCGTTGATTGCGGAGGAGGCAACAATAACTCCCCACAGGCCCAGAGCGTAAGGGAACCACCCACGCAGGAGGCAGCGGTAATGTTTTTCAAAAATGCAGTATAGCAAAAAGCTTATTGCAATAAACAGGATGCTCAGATCCGCTATGGCGCGGCCGCGTAATTGAAAAAAGGGAAGTAAAACGCAGAGCGCCAGAGAGATTTTTTTTAAATAAATATCACAGGACGTAAGGATTTTTTTTAAGGTCATGCCGGGGCTCTCCAATTGCACCGGATATTAAAAGACTCTGTGCGCAAAAGCCATTCTTAAACCACCTGCATGGAGCGCCGGTGTATGGGGGAGCAGGTGTGGTGGCCTGATGATGAAGGATTGTAAAAGAGGCTGGAACGATCAGGATTTTTCCAGGAAGGTTCCGCCGCCCATGCAGTTATTGTGCCTGCGTGCCTGCGTGCAGCGTAAGGGGGATGGGCTGCGGGTGTGCGGAAAAACCTGTTGTGGCTGGCTACGGTTTTGCCTGCAAACGGCCCGGAGTTGCACAGGCAGGGGAGGCGGAGCGGGGAGGCCACACAGTATGTAGCGGCCTGTGCCCGGTGGTTCTGCCCCGTGGTCTGCCCTCCGGTGTTCAGGAGGGCAGGGTGAGCAGGCGGTTTGCCAGAATGGGCGCGTTAAGGGGCACCAGCCCCCCCACAATGCTGGAGGAGCAACTGCCATAGGTCAGGGTTAAGCCACAGGCGGCTGCGGCAATAATGCCCCCCACCCGGCCAGCCTGATCCATTTTGCTGGCAACCATGGTGGTGGCGCCCTGCTGGGCAAAGGCGTAGCCAATATCGGCCGATTCCTCGGCATCCAGCCCGGCAGGCAATACCAGGCTGAGCGTTGCGCCAACGCGTTCGACCATCTGCATCATTCTGCCCATGCTGACGGGGGAATAGACGCAAATGCCCGGAAGATCGACCAGAATAGGCTGCCCCGGCTCCTTGTGGAGCACGGCATCGGCCAGTATTTCGGGCGAGTTACCCTGAATGATGGGAATATTATACGGCTGGAGCAGGGCCGAGAGCTTGGCAAAGCTGCCCGCTGTATGGTCGCACGCAATAATCAGCGGCGGCGGGCGGTCCTTGTGCTCTTCGGCCAGAATGTAGCGTGCGGCCAGCTTGGCCAGCACCAGTGTTTTGCCCGACCCCGATGCCCCGCCAAAGGCAAGGGGGGTCTGTGTGGCATCGGGCAGGGTGCCAAAGGAGAGCACATTGCTCAGCCCGTCGGCCAGTGTTTTGCCGGCAAGAGCCTGAATGAGTGGCTGCGGCACGGAATGCCAGCGCAGAATGTCCTCTACCGTCAGGTGGCTGACCGGCAGGGCCACGCCATTGGTCGCGGTTGTGCTGTCATCCGTGGCCTGTTCCGGCACGGCTGATTCCTCCCGCGTGTTTCCCTGACGGCGCTCCGCAACCTTCTGGCTTGCGGTGTCGGAGGGACTATCCTGCATATTCTACTCCCATGGTGCGGTCTTCTGGCGGACTGTCACGATATGGTCGCAACCGTCTTGATCCGGGCACGTGGGTATATCTCAGCTTGTGACAGAACGGAAATGGAAGGACGTACCCGTTCGACAATGGCGTGCATGGAATCTCTTACAGGGGAGGCGACAACAATAACCGGAATTTCGCCGTTTGTGGAAAGGGCGTTAAATGTATCGCGCAGTTTTCCCACAAAAACATTGAGCATGGAAGGCGGCATGGCCAGCTTACGGTCTTCTGCCGGGCCGGTAATATGCGCCATAAAATCCGATTCCCATTTGGGGGAAAGGGTTACAATGGGAATATACCCCCCCGGCCCGACCAGCGCGTTGCAGATCTGGCGGGACAGGCGCATGCGCACATGGTTGGCCAGCGGACCAATGCCGCGCAGGCCCATGCCGCAGGCTTCCTGAATGCTTTCCAGAATGGTGGGCAGGTCACGGATGGAAACACGCTCGGCCAGCAGGGCCTGCAACACGCGCTGCACGGTGCTGAGCGGCACCTGCGAGGGAATAAGGTCGTTGACCAGCTTCTGCTGTTCACGCGGCATGTCGTCCAGCAGGGCCTGTGTGGCCACATAGGTCAGCAGGTCCGGCAGGTTGCTGCGCACCATCTCGCTCAGATGGGTGACAATCACGCTGGCCGGGTCCACCACGGTGCAGTTCATGGCCATGGCTTTGGTCTTTTGCGCAGGGTCTATCCACACTGCGGGCAGGCCAAAGGCGGGTTCGGTTGTTTTTTCGCCCGCCACGGGGGGCGCGCCACCAGATGGGGTCATGGCCAGCAGCTTGTGGGGCCGGACCTCGCCCGAGGCGATCTCGATCTCCTTGAGCTTGATGACGTATTTTTCCGATGGCAGGTGGATGTTGTCCTGAATGCGCACAGGCGGGGTGACAAAGCCCATTTCGGTTGCAACCGAGCGGCGCAGCGCCTTGATCTGCTCGGCAAGCTGGGGGGTGTCGCCCCCTGTCAGGGGCAGCAGGCCAAAGCCCAGTTCAAGGCGGAGCAGGTCGAGCTTGAGAATGTCGGAAATGGGGGTGGCGGCAGCCTGTGGGGCAATTTCGGTCACGTCCCCATCGCTGTCGGCGGCGGGGGCGCGGCTGCGCAGCCAGGCACCCGTGCCAGCCGCCACTGCAATGGCCAGAAAGGGGAAGGCGGGCAGGCCGGGCATAAGGGCAAACAGGGCAGACAGCGCGGCCGCCACACCAAGCGGCTTGGCGTTGCCACTGAGCTGGCGGGCCAGAATAACGTCCGCCGTGCCATCCGTGCCGCCTTTGGTCACCACAATACCGGCGGCGGTGGAGACCAGCAGCGCCGGAATCTGGGAGACAAGGCCATCACCCACAGTCAGCATGGTAAAGGTGCTTGCGGCTTCGCTGAGCGGCATGCCGTGGCGGAGCACACCAATGGTCAGCCCCCCCACAATGTTGATGGCGGTGATGATGATGCTGGCAATGGCATCCCCGCGCACAAACTTGGCGGCACCATCCATGGAGCCGTAAAACGCGCTTTCTTCCTCCAGCTCCTTGCGCTTGGCACGGGCGGAGCGCTCGTTGATCGCGCCGGAGGCCAGATCCGCGTCAATGGCCATCTGCTTGCCGGGAATGGAGTCGAGGAAGAAGCGGGCCGCCACTTCCGCAATGCGCCCGGACCCTTTGGTAATGACCATGAAGTTCACGACCAGCAGGATACAGAAGATGATCCCCCCGATCACCACATCTCCGCCCATAAGGAACCCGCCAAAGGCCGCCACAACATGGCCTGCGGCATAGGGGCCTTCGCTGCCATGGCTGAGGATCAGGCGCGTGGTCGCAATTTCCAGCGAGAGGCGCAAAAGGGTGGTGAGCAGCAAAAGGGTGGGGAAGGAGGTAAAATCCAGCGGGCGTTCAAGGAACAGCGCCACCATCAGCACCAGCACCGAGGAGGTGATGGAGATGGACAACCCCATATCCAGAATAAAGGTGGGCAGCGGCAGGATAAGGATGGACAGCAAAAGCACCACGCCCAGTGCCAGCCCGATATCGGTCCCCGGAACGGCGGCACGCCAGGGCAGGGCTTTCCACCCGCCATTGCGCAGGGTGCCTGCCGCATGGGTCAGCAGGCGCGAGCCCGATGCAAACCTCAGGCGCGCGGCTGCGGTCTTGTCCGCCAGTTTACCTGCGGCGGCTTTTTTGACCGAGTTGCCATCGGCAGTATCCAAGAACCACGTTTCCTTTTGTGTTTCGGGCAGCACGGCCTGCGGCGGAGTGTGTGACGGTCCATCCTGCTGCGCACCTGAACCGGACAGCGCCCTGCAAAGCCATGCCTGTGCCCTGCCATTACAGTTATCATCAAGTGTAATTCAAGGCCAGAAAATGGTTCTGCCCGTACGGCCCCTTCCACCATGGGTATTGCGGCGGGTTGGGTATGGTTAAGTCGGGGCGGTATGGTAAGATCACCGACCATGACCACAGGATGCAGATAAGGCGACATGAAAGCGACTTGGGAACCTGAAAAAGCCAATATGCAAAAACTGGTGGCCCGCAAAGATGCCGTTTTGCAAAATCCCACGCCCATGAGTGTCGGCCAGCTCTGCGAGGAGCTGTGCCGGGCCGAACTGGCGGGGGAGGCGGTTAAACTGTCGCTGGAAATGGTGCGGCGTGAGCCCGATAACGTCGCTTACCTGCTGGTTGCCGCCTTTGTGCTGAGCACCCATGTTTTCCGTTACGATATTGCCGTGGCGCTGCTGCGCAAGGCCATGCTGCTTGAGCCTGATAACCCCGCCATCAAGATCATGCTCGCGCAGGCCCTGATTGTGAACGGGGACCTCGCGGGGGGCACGGCGCTGTTTTCGGACATCATCAAGCTCTATCCCAGCCAGCGTGTGGCAGCCACGGTGCAGATTGCGCAGGTTTTCCTGCGCATGGGCTACCCGATGGAAGCGTTGAACATCCTTTTGTTTGCCGTGCAGCAGGAGCCCGGGCAACCCGCACTGTATAATGCCGTGGGGTGTGCGCTGGGCTGCCTCAACCGCGCGGGGGAAGCCCTGCCATGGTACGAGCAGGCCCTGCGTCTGGCCCCGCATGATGAGGGCATCCAGCTTGGTGCGGCCATTGCCACGCTCAAGGCAGGCCATTACGCCAAAGGGTGGGAGCTGTTTGCCCAGCGCGCTCATAAGCTGACATCGGTTACAAAATGGTTTGCCCAGTTCCCCCGCCTGCAACCCGATAACGATGTGGCGGGCAAAACGGTTGTGCTGTTTCAGGAACAGGGGCTGGGTGATACGCTCCAGTTCATCCGCTTTGCCCCGGCTCTGGTCGCGCGCGGCGCACGGGTGACTGTGGCTGTGGGGAGCGCCCTTGTGCGGCTGATCAGCCAGTCCTACCCGGACCTGATCGTGCGTGACGCGGTGCAGTTCGGGCTGGATGAGCGGTATGATTACGCCCTGCCCATCCCTAACCTGCCCTATGTCACCCGGATGCAGAGCACGGCGGATATTCCCGATACAATGCCCTATCTGCGCGCGGACCCGCAGGACGTGGCGCGCTTTGCCGCCCTGCTGCCAGCAGCCGGGCCGCGTATTGGTCTGGTCTGGTCGGGGGACAGGCGGACATCCGCGCAGGATGTCATGGCCAACCAGCTCCGCTCCAGCACGCTGCCTGTTATGGCAGGCGCCCTGACCCCGGTGAATGCAACGCTGGTCAGCCTCCAGCTTGGCAGCCCGCGGGAGGATATGGCGGAATGGCATGGCCAGCCGGTCTGTGACCTGATGGACAGCGTAACGGACATGGCCGATACCGCCGCGATCATAGCCAGTCTGGACCTTGTAATTTCGGTTGATACGTCTGTCCTGCATCTGGCGGGCGCACTGGGCAAGCCGGTGTGGCTGCTCAGCCGGTGGGATGCCTGCTGGCGGTGGCTGGATAGTGGGGAAACCACGGCATGGTACCCCACCATGCGTATTTTCCGCCCGCAGGAGCGCTCCTTTGCTCCCGTGCTGCGCCAGATGGGTGAGGCCCTGCAAACATGGGTGGCCACATGGCACGCCACCCACCCCACGCCCTAGACGCACTGGCGACGCCCGTGGAGAAAACAAAGGACCAGCCAATGGAACAGCCAGCACAAGCCCCCGCCATAAGGTTGCCCAAAGGCATGACCGTGGAAGGGCTGTGGGAGGCCAGACAGGCCCTGTTGCAGAACCCCACCCCCGAAGGGCTTAAAAGTCTGGCAACGCTGATCTTTGATGTGCAGCAGTATGTTGCGGGCGAACGCCTTGTGCTGGACGTTATTGCCGCGCATCAGGACAACCTGCCCCTGCTGCTGGCTGCAGCCGATGTGCTGGCCACCTACACCATGCGCTACGATATTATTGTGGCCATTCTGGGCAAGGTGCTGATTGCCCTGCCCCATATGGCCCAGCTCAAGGTCTTTTTAGCCACGGCGCTGGTCACCAAAGGGGATGTTGCCGCTGGCCTGCGCATTTTTGCCGAGATCATGCAGCAGCACCCAGAACTGCATCAGGATGCATGCGAGCATCTGGTGGTGGCCCTGCTGGATGCGGGCTACGCGCAGGAAGGGTTTATGGTGCTGGACGCGTGGTTCAGGGATAAAAAACCGGTCACGACCGCGCTGCTCAACAATATGGGCTGTGTGCTGCAACGCCTGAACCGGTCGGAAGAAGCACTGGGCTGGTACAGAAAAGCGCTGGAAGCCGACCCCCATAATGCCAGCACGGGCATGGGGTATGCGGTGGCCCTGTTCAAAACCGGGCATTTTAAAGAAGGCGCACCCTATTACTTTGCCCGTGCCGGACTGGTGCAGGATACGGTCAGTTGGTACCTGTCCCTGCCACGCCTGCAAAAAGGGGACCCCCTGCAGGGCAGAAACCTGATTTTCTATCAGGAGCAGGGGCTGGGCGATACGCTCCAGTTCATCCGTTACCTGCCCATGGTTGTGGCGCAGGGGGCGCGGGTTACGCTGGTGGTGCCCACAACACTTACCCGCTTGCTCAGCCTTGCCTTCCCGCAGGTCCGGGTAGTGACGGAGCAGGCTTTTGCTCCGCAGGATGGGTACGATGCCATTCTGCCCATTCCCGACCTGCCCTTTGTCATGGGGCTGGAAACACTGGCCGATATTCCCGCGCAGGTGCCTTACCTAGGCACGGTGCCAGCCGATTGTGCGCGTCTGGCGGAACTGCTGCCTGCGCGGCGGCCCCGTATTGGCCTTGTGTGGTCCGGAGGGCGGCGCACAAAAGCCATGGATGTGCTAACCGACCAGCGCCGCTCCACAACAGCGGGGCAGATGCTGGCCGCCATTACCCCGGTGGACGCCACACTGGTCAACCTCCAGCTTGGCCCCCGCCGGGAGGACCTTGCTGCTTGGCACGGCCAGCCGGTGTGCGACGTTATGGACCATGCGCACGACATGGCCGACACCGCCGCCCTGATTGAAAATCTGGACCTTGTGATTTCGGTCGATACATCGGTCGTGCATCTGGCGGGCGCACTGGGCAAACCGGTGTGGCTGCTCAGCCGGTGGGATGGATGCTGGCGGTGGGGAGATGCGGGGGAAACCTCCCCCTGGTACCCCACCATGCGCATTTTTCGCGCGCAGGAGCGCACGCTTGGCCCGGTGCTGGAGCAGATGGGGGCGGCCCTGCGCACATGGGCTGCAACATGGCAGCCGGGTAAGGGTGCGCTGGACTAGGTCGGTCATCTCAGGTTTGGTTTTGTATGAGGCCGTTTGAGTGTGGCACTCTGGCGCGCAACGGAACGGCCCTTATCCACAGCGCGCGGGCTGGTGCAGGCATGCGCTGGATACGTGCAGACTGCCCGTTAAGGGCCCGCGTGCTGTAAGGTGCTTTGCGGGTTGCCTCTCTTACACGTCAAACCGTAAGAGCTAGACAACATAGCATGTTGCTGCTACTGGCCGAGGCTATTATCAATATAAAATATTGATTGGAATTAAAATGCCATTTAGAAAAACGCTTTATTTTTTCACGGCCTATTGTGCCGCGTTAGTCTTTTCTTATTTAATATTAATGAGATGTGAAAGTTATTTGTTTGGTTTGAGCATCTTTTTTGTGTCCACTGTTTTGTCTGCCCTGATTCCGATCGGGATGGTTTATTTTGTCAAAAAATATTCTTTTATTAAATCATCATTTGAAAATTTTCTTGTGGCCGTGATCGGCTTTTTTGTCCTGTTTACGTTTTCGGTTTTTGGGCCGGTCTTTATCGACAGGTCCATCTCCTACCATCTGGTGTTTTACGCCGTAGAGAATGGCGCAATTCAGGAAGATGTTTTTCAGAAACAGTTTGCAGATTCTGTTTTCCAAAAGCGGATCCACGATGCACAGATGGCCAAATTTCTCGAAAAAACGCCAGAAGGCACGTATGTCCCGACAAAAAAAGCATTCATTTTTTCTGGTATCATGAAGCTTATTGGAAAGCTGTCTGGATCAATGGATAATTACGATAAAACAAAGGTATAATATTGTGCAGAATTATATGCAAAGAAATGTAACTGTTTTAACATTTCTGTATTTTTTATTATTATGCGTGTTTTATAGATTCCATTATTATGTTCCGGACTTTGAGTTGTATTCCGGGTTCCAGCATAATTTTGGGCATTTTAGCAAAGACGGGTTTTCGACCTTATTTGTCAAAATCTCATCGCTTATTGCGCATTACCCAGCCAGCTCATTTATTATAGCCAGCATGCTCTTTATGGCATCCGGTTTTTTTGCAGTTAACTCTCTGGCATTCAAGTATATTGGTAAAAACGTTAATTCCGTAATTGTCTGTATATTCGTATCATCCTGCGGGATCTGGTACTATTTGAGCGGCAAGGTATATTACGATTTTCCGTTTACTGTGTTTTCTCTCGCCATTACCATTTACATTCTGCTCAAAGCATATTTTTCAGAGACCCATAAGCCCGTTCTTTTTTATCTTTTTGGCATGGCCTGCGGCTTTATGCTGTCTTGGAAGCCGTATAACATCTGGAGGGATCGAAGAACCGTTGATTGATGTGCTTGGCGGGTAATTTCTGGCTTTT
>NZ_JOPD01000008.1:0-508 GCF_002153575.1 Acetobacter sp. DsW_54 | reverse complement strand
CTGGAGGGATCGAAGAACCGTTGATTGATGTGCTTGGCGGGTAATTTCTGGCTTTTGGCGATTTGATTGACGGTTTTTGCGATGGCATCCGGTCTGCGTTTTGAGCAGATTGGGAGCTGTTACCCGCTTGATAGCTACGCTGTGGTGCTGATCCGCTGCAGGAAGAGGAAGCGGCGCATGTTGTAGACGATATTGGCCAGCCCGATCCTCATGGTGGCCCGGGTAATACCGACAGTTCGGATGAACAATCCCGTCTGTGATTTCTGGTCGGCAAAAACATGCTCGACACGCGAGCGGATCATGGACTTTCCTGCATTGGACCGGTGGATATGGAGTGGCATGGGTTTGAGATGCGGCTTTTTGCGATGAACCTTTGAGACAAAGCCATGCTTTTCCATGAAGTCTTCATTGGCTTTTGAGCGATACGCTGTATCAGCCCAGACGCTTGAGGCCGTATTGGTTTTATCCAGCAGCCCCTCTCTCAATCGCGCACCATCACTGGCGGCGG